>NZ_JBHZAH010000059.1:0-29628 GCF_042754225.1 Rhodococcus sp. NPDC059234 | reverse complement strand
GCCGGGCGGGGGTTCGGGTCAAACCTGTTTCAGCGCAACACGTCCCGACGGACGATGGTCTCGTCGCGGCCCGGTCCCACGCCGATGCAGGAGATGAACGCACCGGACAGTTCCTCGAGCCGAAGCACGTAGTTCTGCGCGTTGACCGGCAACTCCTCGAAGGTGCGGCAGTGCGAGATGTCCTCCCACCAACCCGGCATCTCTTCGTAGATCGGCTTCGCGTGGTGAATCTCGGTCTGCGACATGGGCATTTCTTCGTAGCGCACACCGTCGACCTCGTACGCGACACAGATCGGCACGGTGTCGAGACTGCTCAGCACGTCGAGCTTGGTGAGGAAGTAGTCGGTGATGCCGTTGACTCGCGTTGCGTAGCGGGCGATGACGGCGTCGAACCAGCCGGTGCGGCGCGCGCGACCGGTGGTGACGCCGACCTCGCCGCCCTGCTTGGCCAGGTACTCGCCGTGGCTGTCGAACAGCTCGGTCGGGAACGGGCCCGAGCCGACGCGAGTGGTGTACGCCTTGAGGATGCCCAGCACCGTGGTGATCTTGGTGGGACCGATACCCGAGCCGACCGCCGCGCCACCGGAAGTGGGGTTGGAGGAGGTCACGTACGGGTAGGTGCCGTGGTCGACGTCGAGCAGAGTGCCCTGGGAACCCTCGAGCAGCACCGTCTCGCCGCGCTCGAGCGCCCGGTTGAGTTCGAGGCGGGTGTCGGCGATCCGGTGCTTGAAGCCCTCCGCCTGGCCGAGCACCTCGTCGACGACCTGCTGGGCGTCGAGCGCCTTGCGGTTGTAGATCTTGACCAGGACCTGGTTCTTGTACTCCAGGGCGGCCTCGACCTTCTGGGTGAGGATCTTCTCGTCCAGGACGTCCGCGACCCGGACGCCGACGCGGGCGATCTTGTCCTGGTAGCAGGGCCCGATTCCGCGCCCGGTGGTGCCGATCTTCCGGGCGCCGAGGAACCGTTCGGTGACCTTGTCGATGGCCACGTGGTACGGCATGATCAGGTGCGCGTCGGCCGAGAGCAGCAGCCCACTGGTGTCGACTCCGCGGTCCTCGAGGCCGGCGAGCTCGGTGAGCAGCACACCCGGATCGACGACGACGCCGTTGCCGATCACGTTGGTGACGCCCGGCGTGAGGATGCCCGACGGGATCAGGTGCAGAGCGAACTTGTCGCCGTTCGGCAGGACGACGGTGTGACCCGCGTTGTTGCCACCCTGGTATCGCACCACCCACTGCAGGCTTCCGCCCAGTAGATCGGTAGCTTTGCCCTTGCCCTCGTCGCCCCACTGGGCTCCGATCAGGACGATTGCCGGCATGACGTTGACTCCTACGGTTGACGGGCATCTGTGCATGTCTCAGCGCAGAGGCCAGCCGTCCGCAGACAGTGGCCGAAAGGACAGTTTAGTCCAGTGCCGCCTCGGCACCGGCGCTCGCATCACCGAGCGCGTCGAAACGCCGCCGCGCCGTGCCACCGCTACGCCGCGCGGTGCGCGTGCACCCACGGTGCCGGGCTGACCTGGACCTCGAGTCCGGACCGGTCTGCCGCCGAGCGAATCACACAGGTCGGCGGGCCCCACACGGCCCCGTTCACCTGCAGGTAGATCGGCCGGTCGGGGTCCCCGCCGAGCAGGTAGCTCAGTCCTCGACTCATCCGGAACTGACTCATCGCATGTGCGCCGATCCGCTGCGGAGGCTCGTCCGACCCCACTCGGTCGGCCGACTCCGCCGGGTCCAGCAGCAACTCCTCGTTGGTTGCGTTGACCACGGTGACCGTCACGGTTGTCATCGGATTCACCCCAGCCCGTCGATCGGATCAACTCACCCGTATCACGAACGCCTTCCGAGCCCGGTTCACCCATCGTGCCTTCCCCGACAAGCACGGCCCGCGTTCGCTTCCCTCACCGCGCGGCCCCTTCTCGGCCGCTCCGGCTACCTCCATTCTAGTTCGTGACGGGCCCGAACGCCGGATCCGATCCGGGACCGAACCCTCTCCGCCCTGACGTCGGTCGGTGTGCCAAACATGTTCGCGGACCGACTATTCCGCGACCAGAGCGAACCCGGGCCGGATCTCGCCGCCCGGTTCCGCGGGTACGAATCCCGCGACCACCACACCGGCCCCCGGCCGCACCTGGCCCTCCGCGCGATACGAACCGTCGTCCACCCGATGCGGCTGCACGGTCTCGGACCCGCCGACGAGCGAGAGCATGTTGAACCACACCAGCCGGACCGGTCCGTGTGGCGCTTCCGCGGGCAGGTCCGCGGTGAAGGTCATCAGGTCGGGGTGCGCCGCCGACCGCCCGACGTCCGCGTGCAGGGGCCGCTCACCGAACGCCGGCGGCACCTGGAACGGGTGCACGTGCCGGGCCGACGGCGTGGACATGTGGCCGATCCCGGCCTCGAGCAGGTCCTGGGCGGCGCGCAGATCCCTCGATCCCTCGACAACGCCTTCGCGTCGCAGCTCGGACACCACCGAGGTCAGGCCCGATCGACAGAAGCGAGTGATGCGCGTGGACGTGGGCGACATCGTCCGTGGGCGTTCCGTTGTCAGCATGGTGGCCTCCGGCCGGTAGCTGCGGGGTGCCTACCCAGATTACGACCGTCCGGTCGACGGCACACCCGTATTCGACCGTATCGTCGGCCCGGACCACCGGAGCGGAGCCGGCGGGGCTAAGCATCCCACCGGGGCGGAGCCGGCGGAGCTACCATCCCACCGGAGCGGAGCCGGCGGAGCGACCATTCCACCGACATCCTTCCGGGAGCGAACCCTTGACCATGATCGTGCTCGCCTGCGGAGGCGCTGCGGTGCCCGCACGGCTGGCGTCGCTGCCCGTCGTGACCGCTCCGGCGCTGCCCGCCAAACCGGACTTCGACGCGCTGCGGCCCCGGCTCGACGAGGCCACCGAGACACCTCGACTGGTGGTCGTCGGCGACGACGGCGCCCTCGCCGCGATGCTGACCCGACTGATGCGATCCGAGCGCCTGCACGTCGAGCTCGCGTACGTCGCGCCCACGCGAACCGCCGCGACCCGGCTGCACGGACTGGCCGTCGGCGATCGGGCCGCCGAGCGTGCGCTGCGCGGCAGTCCCGTCGAGCTGCCCCTGATCCGCGACGACGTGGGCACCGCGCTGGTCGCCGAGGCCACGGTCACCGGGCCTGAGGGCGGCGAGCTGGTCGGCGAGGCGTACGTCGACTCCGTCCGGCTGTTCTCCGGCACCGTCCGATCGCTGCGGATCGCCCCCACCCACGAGCAGCCGGGTCTCCGCGCGACCGCGAACCGCGGCTGGGGCCTACGCCCCGCCCGGTGGACGCCGGGCCGGGCCATCCAGCTCGGTTCCGTCGGCGCGGTGGTCACCCGGGACGGCGTCACCACCGCACGCGCGGTCAAGCGGTCGAGCTTCTACCGCGACACCCGGCCGTGGCTGCTGGTTCGCTGAGCGCCGGGTCCTCGCGCGCTCGGTGATACTGGGGTCATGACCTTCCTCCCCGGCGCCCGGACCAGTCGGGCCGCGGTTCGGCCGAGCCCGGTGTTCTTCGGCGTGCTCGCCGTCGCGATCGCCGGCGGCGCGCTGGCCTGGCAGTCCGCGCCTCGGTCGACGGCGGCGACGGTCGGGGTGTTCCTGCTCGTCGTCGCGGGCTGGATCGTCACGGTGTGCCTGCACGAGTTCGGGCACGCCTTCACCGCCTGGCGGTACGGCGACCACGAGGTGGCGGCGCGCGGCTACCTCACCCTCAACCCCCTCAAGTACAGCCACCCGCTGCTCTCGATCGGCCTGCCGGTGCTGTTCATCGCCCTCGGCGGCATCGGCCTTCCCGGCGGCGCGGTGTACCTGCGGACCGACCTGCTGCCCGCGCGGGCGGCCCGGCGGATCTCGCTGGCAGGTCCCGCCGTGAACGCGGTCACCGCGGTGGTGCTGCTGCTGACGATCCGGGCGTTCGGCGACTCCGCCTCCCACCCGGCGTTCTGGTACGGCCTGAGCTTCCTGGCCTTCCTCCAGGTGATGGCGACGGTCCTGAACCTGATCCCGGTGCCGGGGCTGGACGGCTACGCCGCGCTCGAGCCGTCGCTGTCGGCGAAGACCCGGCGGGCACTGGACCAGTTCAAGGGCCTCGGGATGCTGTTTCTGATCGCCCTGCTCTTCGTGCCGTCGATCAACCGCGCCTTCTTCGACGCGGTCTACTGGCTGTTCGGCCTGTCCGGGGTGCCGGAGGTGTGGCCGATGTACGGCAACTACCTGATGCGTTTCTGGCTCTGACGTCGACGGCGCACGTCTCGGTCCGGGGTGTGCCGGACCGGCCGGACGGCGGACAATGGGACGGGACTCGACTTCCCGAACAGACGAGGTGGCGGTCATGTCACTCGAATCCAACAAGGCCCTGATCCGGAACTTCTACCGTGCGATCGACGCCGGCGACGCCGAGGCCCTCGACGAACTCGTCGACGAGAACTACCTCGACCATTCGCCACCGCCGTTCCCGGGGCTCGACGCACCCGGCCGGCAGGGCCTGAAGCAGGCTTTCCGGCTGTTCTGGGACGCCACCCCCGGACACCACGCCGTGCAGGATCAGGTGGCCGAGGGCGACAAGGTGGTCACCCGACTGCTCTGCAGCGGAACCCACACCGGCGACCTCCCCGGGATTCCCGCGACCGGCAACGCCATGGAGATGACCGCGACCGTCGTGCACCGCATCCGGGACGGCCGGATCGTCGAGAAGTGGTCGGACAAGGACGTTCTCGCGATGCTCCAGCAGCTGGGTGTCGTGCCGGTCACACCCCCGTGACCGGCACGGCGCCGGGCCACCACCCTGCTCGGCGCCATGGATCGACACGGTGCCCGCTTCGGCCTGCAGGCCGTGTGCGACGCTGGCGGCATGGCGAATGCGACGGCGATCGAGCGGCTGTCGTGACCTCCACGGAGGTCGCGGGCCGCCGGGTCACCTTCGCGGGCCGGGACGGTGTCGTGCTGGGCGGGCATCTGTTCGATCCGGCCGCCGTCGTCCCGGACGCGCCGGTGGTCATCGTCAACTGCGCCACCGGCGTGCTCGCCCGCTACTACCACCGGTACGCGCGGTTCCTCGCCGAGCTCGGTTCGCCGGTGCTCACCTACGACTACCGCGGCATCGGCGACTCTCGGCCGGTCTCCCTGCGCGGCGCCGCGATCCCGTGGCGGTCATGGGGCGAGCTGGACTTCGACGCGGCAATCGCGTTCGCGCTGGCGCAGCAGCCGAACCGCCCGCTCGCGGTCGTCGGGCACAGCATCGGGGGTTTCCTGGTCGGGCTGGCTCCCGCCGCCGCGCAGGTGGACCGGATGTTCACCGTCGGCGCGCAGTACGCGTACTGGCGCGACTACGCACGGGGGAGCCGCCTCCGCCTGCTCGCGAAGTGGCACCTCGCCATGCCCGCCCTGACCGCGGCGTACGGCTACTTCCCCGGACGCCGTCTCGGGTGGCTCGAGGACCTGCCCGCGGGCGTCGCCTACGAGTGGACGTTCCGCCGCGCCGCGATGGAGTCGAGCTACCCGCGGGCCGACCGGGCCGAGATCCGGCGGCGGTTCGCCGCCGTGCGGGCCCCGATCCTCGCGGTGGCGACGACCGACGACGAGTTCGGCACCCCCGCCGCACTCGACCGCACCCTCGGCTACTACCGGGGCAGCGAGCGCGCGCGGGTGGAACTGGAACCGAAACTGCTGGGTCACGAGGAGATCGGGCACTTCGGCCTGTTCCATGCCCGGCACCGGGACGGGTTCTGGCGCGACACCGCCGAATGGCTGCACCGCGGCACCCATCCGTGGACCGTCGCGCGGTGTCACCCCGCGGCCCGGTGACACCGCATCGGGTTCAGCCGAGCCGGGTGACCCAGCCGTGCAGTTCGTCGGTGCGCAGCGCCGCGGCGTGCCGCTTGCGCAGCGCCTCGCAGACCGGGCCGGGTACCCCTGCCCCGACGACCCGCCCGTCGACCTCCGTGACCGGGGCGACTCCCGCGGACGTGCCGGTGACGAACACCTCGTCGGCGATGTAGAGCTCGGTGAGGTCCACGGTGCGCTCGACCACTGGGATGCCGTCCTCGGCCGCGAGCGTGAGCAGGGTCCGACGGTTGATGCCGTCGAGGATGTCGCAGGAGACGTCCGGTGTGATCAGGGTGCCGCCGCGGACCAGGAAGATGTTGGCGGCGCTGAGCTCGCACACGTGCCCGTTGCCGTCGAGGAAGATCGCGTCGTCGTAGCCGGCATCGATGGCGTCCTGCTTGGCGAGCACCGAGTTCACGTAGGCACCGTTCACCTTGGCGCGGGACGGGATCGCGTTGTCGGGAATGCGGCGCCACGTGCTGGTCTTGAGCCGCATGCCGTCCTGCGGGACGATCGGCACCGCGTCGTAGACGAACATGCTCACGGTGGTGTGGCAGCCCCGTACCCGGGTGCCGGCGATCGACTCGTCGACGTGCACGGTCGCCCGGACGAACACGTCCTCGGTCGGGTCGTTCGCGGCGACGAGTTCGGTTGCCACCGCGACGAATCGGTCGTGGTCCCAGTCGTCGGCGAACCGGTCCATCCCGATGATCTTGCAGGACTCCACCATTCGCTGGAAGTGGTCCGCGAGCCGGAACGCGGTGCGGTCGCCGCCGCCGACGTGCACCGGGAACACCGTGTACACGCTCAGTCCGTACAGCACCGCCGAGGTCGCGACCCCGAGGGTCGCGGCCTCGGCGTCGACGATCCGGTCTCCGAAATACACCTGGGGATAGGGGGTTGCCATGGCCGGAAATGCTAAACGAGCACCGACACGGCGCGAAAGCGATTTCGGATGCGGAGGGTCCCACCGGTTCCCGATCCCTCCCGGCAAACTGTGCGCATGCTGCATCTGCGAATCCTGTCGCCCACCGACCTCACCGACGAGGCAGTGCGCATCCTCGAGGAGGAACCGGGGGTCAGTGGCCTCGTGGTGCTGCGGGGTTCGGTGGTGCGCCCGCCCGGCGACCTCGTCGTCGCCGACATCGCCCGGGAAGCGGTGAACGACGTCGTCGAGCAGCTGCGCGCCACCGGCCTGCACCACCGGGGCAGCATCGAGCTCGACCCGGTGCACGCGTGGCTCTCGCGCAGCGGATTCGACGCGGAACTGCACACCCCGGGCAGCAGCGCGGACACCGTCGTGTGGGCGGAGGTCGCCCAACGCTCCTACGAGGACACCGAACTCAACTGGACCTACCTCAGTTTCATGAGCATGGCCACGCTGCTGGCCGGGATCGCCATCGTGATCGACTCGCAGATCCTCACCATCGGCGCGATGGTGCTCGGCCCGGAGTTCGGCGCGATCGCCGCGCTGGGTGTCGCGTTGGTCCGGCGCCGGTACGTGCTGCTGACGCTTGCGATCCGCACGCTGGTCGTCGGGTTCGTGGTCGCGATCGCGATCACGGCGGCGGCGGCGGTGGCCGGCCGGATTCTGGGCTGGGTCACGATCGACGACATCACCGGCTCGCGTCCGGGTACCGAGTTCATCTACACCCCCGACAGGTGGTCGTTCATCGTGGCGGTGATCGCCGCGGCGGCCGGGGTGCTGTCGCTGACCTCGTCGAAACTCGGCGGCCTGTCCGGGGTCTTCATCTCGGTGACCACCGTGCCCGCCGCGGGCAACATCGCGTTGGGCATCGTGTTCGGCGTCGGTGACGTGATCTGGGGCAGCACACTGCAGTTGGCGCTGAACCTGTCGGGAATGGCCCTGGCCGGCTGGGCGACGCTGGCGTTCCAGCAGGCGGTGTGGTCGAGGGTGTCGGTGCGCCGATCCCGGGCGCTCGATCGGCTCCGCCGCATGATCTGATCTCGCGCGTCCACGAGATCGGCACCGGCGAACACCCCGGACAGTCCGCGGCGCCCCCTGGTGAACGGGACGGTCAGCACCGCGGCCGTCAG
Source organism: Rhodococcus sp. NPDC059234 (assembly GCF_042754225.1). Lineage (NCBI taxonomy): Bacteria > Bacillati > Actinomycetota > Actinomycetes > Mycobacteriales > Nocardiaceae > Rhodococcus > Rhodococcus sp. NPDC059234. The sequence continues at coordinate 21,723 of NZ_JBHZAH010000059.1, read as the reverse complement.
CCACGGCAGCACCAGGACGGGCGCGACGAGCGACAGGATCGCGCCGACGACGGGCACGGTCGCCGCCCAGCCGATCCGGGAGCCGGCCCGCGGGCCGTCCGGCCACCGCGGGCTCAGCCAGACCGCACGCTGTCCGATCGAGGCCCCCGACCCCACCAGCCCGGGCACGACCACGGCCGCCAGCGCGGCCAGCATCGCCGTCGTCCGGATCGCGGGAGTGTCCGCCGCCGACCCGAGCACCATGACGCCGGCCCGCATCAGCACCGTCGCCGTGACGAACACCGCCACGAACACGACCGCGTCGACGGCCATGCCGACCCAGCGCCGCCACGCGGTGACCGGGCGTGGCAGGGGACGCCCGGCCAGCAGCCGACCCCGGCCCGGCACGATCCGCTGCGCCAGCCCGGCCAGCATCACACCGACGACCGCACCGGCCCCGTTGAGCATCACGTCGTTGACGTCGGCCACGCGGTAGGCGCACGGGAACACGCCCCACACCGCGGTGTACTGGGTCAGTTCGATCAGCACCGACACCGCGACGGCACCGCCCACCGTCGCCGTGCGCGAGCGCTCGAACAGCACTCGCCCGAACACCCCGAACGGAACGAAGAGCACGACGTTGAGCACGACCTGCATCACCGCGGCACTGGTCAGCATCCCGATCGCGCTCGATCCCGCGGTCTCGCGACCGATGTCGCCGACGAATGCGAACGGGCGCAGCACCGGCTCGGTGACCGCGTACAGCTCGCACCACCGCGCCGTGAGCGACGGCAGCGGGAACATGGTGAACGCCACCACGGCTGCCGAGTAGACGAGGAATGCGGTCACCAGCGCCGACCGAACCGGCGAGGGCCTGCCGTACCGCCGGTACTGCCAGATCAACACGGGCAGTGCCAGCGCCGCGGCTGCGGCCAGCCCGACGAGCACGGAGTACAACACCTGTTCACGCATGCCTTCAGTCCACCAACTGTGCGGCCGCGAAACATCCACTCAGCGAGCGAGATCCGGCCCGGCCGCGTCATACCCGGGGATGACTCGGGTGCGCCGCGGAGTGCCGCCGGCCACCTGTCGGGTCATCTCGCGCCTCGGGTGTTTCGCACCGCCATCGCCTCCCCCACCCTCCGCAGTCCGTCGCGGAGCGTGTCGGGCGAGAGCACCTCGACACCCCCGCCGAGGGCCGTCAGCTGATGCAGCGCAACCTCTTCCGACTCCAGCATCAGGTCCACCTCGACCCAGCCGTCCACGCCTGCGGGTCCCGGAGTCACCCGCGCCGCCTCCGTGCCGACCGCCGCCGGGAGCGCACGCCAGGCCACCGGCGACAGCCGGACCCGGCACCGGTACCGCAGCAGCGACCGGTCGAACGCCGCCGACGATTCCGCCCACCAGGCGGCGAGGTCGAAGCCCTCGGGTCGCCGCGTGGGCTCGCCGAGGACCTCGACCCGTCGAATCCGGGAGACACGAAAGGACAGGATCGAACCCCGGTGCGCGGCAACGAGGTACCAGACCCCCGCCTTCGCCACCAGCCCGAGCGGGTCGAGCGTGCGGGTGGCCTCGCGCGCGCCGCTCCGGTAGCCCATCCGCAGCCGCCGGTCGCCGAGCACCGCCCGCGCCACCGCCGGGAGGTGCGGGTGCTGTGAGGGTCGAGCGAACCAGCCCGGCGCGTCCACGTGCAGCCGACTGCGCCACAGCTGGGCGCCGGCGCGCAGCGGCAGCGGCATGGCACCGAGGAGTTTGGCCTCCGCGGCCGCGGTCTGATCGCCGAGGCCCAACTGCTCGGCGAGCCCGGGGACGCCGAGCAGCATGAGCGCGGACGTCTCGACCCCGGTCATCCCGCTGAGCTTGGACTGCCAGCCGTCGAGGAGCCGGATGCCGCCGCCGGGGCCGCTCTCGGTCCACAGCGGCACTCCCGCGGCCTGCAGGGCCGCGACGTCGCGGTACACGGTGCGCACCGAGACCCCGAGTTGCGCGGCGAGGCGGTCGGCGGTGGTGCCGGGCCCGCCCTGCAGCCGCAACATGAGGTCGAGCAGTCGACTGGAACGCACGCCGCCGAGCCTACGAGAAATCCCTGACAGGAGATGTCAGGGATACCGGGGCACACTGGTCGGCATGACGGCATGGCAGCAGTTCTCCGACGAGTCCCCCACACTGGCCCAGGCGGTCGAGGCGCGACTGACGGCGCACAAACACCACGTGCTCGCGACCCTGCGGGCGGACGGTTCGCCGCGGGTCAGCGGCACCGAGGTGGAGATCTTCGAGGGGGCGCTCCTGCTCGGCTCGATGCCGGGTGCGCGGAAGGTCCGCGATCTGCAGCGGGATCCGAGGTTCGCCCTGCACTCGAATCCCGGCCACCACACGATGGACGGCGGCGACGCCAAGCTCACCGGCCGGGCACGACAACTGGTGGGTGACGAGCTGGCCCGGGTGATCGCGCACTACCCCGAGCCCCTCCGCGACGCCGACGTGTTCGAACTGGATCTCGAGGAAGCGGTGCTGACGTCGCTCGACGGCGAGAGGATGCACGTCGACCTGTGGCGGCCGGGCCGGGCGGTCGAACGCTTCACCAAGTAGCCCGCGGGCGCGTCACCAGGTGAGGTTCTCCTGGCAGTGCGAGCCCTCCGCACCCGACTCGACCTGCACGGTCGCGTGGCTCAGCCCGTGACCGTCGAGCACCGTCTTGGCCGCGGCGAGCACCCCCTGGCCGTCCACCTCGGTGGTCAGGTGGACGGTCGCCACGTCCATGCCGGTGGTCAGCGTCCACACGTGCAGGTCGTGCACGTCGGACACCCCGGGCAGCGCCAGCAGGTCGGCCCGCACGGTGTCGACGTCGACGTTCGCGGGCGAGGCCTGGGTGAGGATGCGCAGCGCCGCCCCGGCCAGCTTGAGGGCGCGCGGCACCACCCACAGCGAGATCGCCACGCCGACAACGATGTCCGCGTACTGCCAGTTGAACAGCAGCACGACCGCGCCGGCGATGAGCACCCCGACGCTGCCGACGGCGTCGGCGAGGACCTCGAGGTAGGCGCCGCGCACGGCGATGGAGTCCTTGGCGTCCGCGCGCAGCAGCAGCATCACCACGAGGTTCGCCGCGAGACCGGCCGCCGCGGTCAGCATCAGGGGCAGGCCGGGGATCTCGGGGGCGTCGCCGATGCGCCCGATCGCCTCGTACATCACCCAGGCGGCCACCGCGAGCAGTAGCACCGCGTTGGCCATCGCGGTGAGCACCTCGGCGCGGTGCCAGCCGAAGGTTCGGGCGGCGGCCTTCGAGCCCTGCCGGGCCAGCATCAGCGCGACCAGCCCCATCGACATCCCGACCACGTCGGTGAGCATGTGGCCGGCGTCGGCGAGCAGCGACAGGGAGTTGATCGTGAGCCCGACGCCCACCTCGAGCCCGAGGAACGCGAGCAGGATCCCGAGCGCGATCACCATCCGCCGGATCCGGGCCGACGACGGTCCCGCCGCGCTCGCGTCCGCCGTTCCGTGACCGTGACCGACTCCCATGACACACCCCTCACGGGCGCGGCACCGTGCCGGCCCGCGCACATCATATGCATACATTCGCATATATCGAAAGGTGTGCGTCTCCTACAGGTCGGGCGGGTAGGCGGGCTTCGGCACCGTCGGCGGCAGCGTCGCGACCGCCGAGACTCGCGACAACCCCGCGACCTGCAGCAGGTCCACGATCAGCGACCTGATCTGGGCGAACACCACGGTCGCGGAGATCCCCGCGTTCTGCACGAGCTCGGCCTTGGCCCCAACCGCCACCGACCGCAGCACCCGCGCGGCCTCCGCCCGATCGGGCTGCTGCCCGGGGTCGGCCAGCACCATCCGGCGCAGCACGTCCACCGCGTGCGAGAGCTTCTCCACCTCGTCCACCAGGCGGGGGTCGAGGATCTCGTCGTCCCGCACCAGCGACAACGACCGCCGGGCCAACACGCGGATGTTGCGCATCGCGTTGTCGATCGGGTCGGCGGCGCGTTCGAGCCGCTCGAACCGCGGCCGAGAGTTCCAGTACAGCGGCGAGAGCCTGCTGATCTCCCGCCCCCCGGTCAGGCTCGCCCGCAGCCCGTCGATCGCGGCCTGGGTGGTGCGGGCCTTGCGCAGGGCCTCCTCGATCGGCTTCGGATCGTTGGCGACGAGCCCGTCCGCCACCAACTGCAGCACCTCCGAGGCGGTGCCGAGGATGCTCGCGGCACTCTTGCGTGCCCGGAGCACCGGATGGGAGGGCACGAAGGCCACGACCACCACCCCGACCAGTCCACCGATCAGCGCGTCGACCATGCGGTGGGGGCCGCCGCTCGCACCCGGCGGGATCAGGGTCGACACGAGCACCCCGGAGGTGCCGGCCTGCATCGCGATGATCGGGCCGCCGTCGAGGAAGATCGCGGTGGACATCGCGAGCGCCACCACGAGCACGATCTGCCAGGCCCCGGTGCCGATGAAGGAGATCAGCAGGTCCCCGACGCCGATACCGACCGTGACGCCGACGATCAGCTCGACGGACCGGCGCACCCGCGCGCCGAGCGAGAGTCCTAGTGACACCACCGCCGCGATCGGCGCGAAGAACGGGTCCGGGTGGTGGATCAGATCGTTGGCGATCCACCAGGACAACCCGGCTGCGAGCGCGCACTGCAGCACCGGGAGCGCGGACGCGCGCAGCCGGGTTACCGAGGCCCGGAGACGATCCCGGCCTCGACTGAGATCGAGATTGCGGAATCTACTCGACGCCAAGTGCTTCGGCGGCTCGGGGATCGCAGTCCTCCAGCAGGTCCAGGCAGCGGGCGTGCTCGTCGGACTCGCCGATCTCCTTGGCCGCCTTCGACAGTGCCGCGACGCAGCGCAGGAACCCGCGGTTGGGTTCGTGGCTGTAGGGCACCGGACCGAAACCCTTCCAGCCGTTGCGGCGCAACTGGTCCAGGCCGCGGTGGTAGCCGGTGCGGGCGTACGCGTACGCGGTGATCGTCTCGCCGTCGACGAGCGCGGCCTCGGCCAGGTAGGCCCACGCGATCGACGCCGTCGGGTGCGCGGCTGCGACCGCCTTGGGGTCGGCGTGGTTGAGGAGGTCGGACTCGGCGTCCTCGTCTCCGGGCAGCAGGGTGGGCTGTGGTCCGAGCAGGTCACCGAAAGAAGTCATGGCCACCATTGTGCCCCGCGGGCCCCCGGCTCGATAGGCTGCCCACAGCCACGACATCCGGTGTCGCCGAGACACCGGTCGAGCAACGAGGGGGCGCACGTGCCGGACTCCGAGGACCCCACCACTGACCCCGCGGCGGAGGACGCCGTCACCACCGTCATCCCGCACGTCTCCCGGGCCACGCCGACCAAGGTCGGGCCAGGCCTGGCCACGCCCGTCCCGGCCCCCGCGGCGACCCCCGCCAAGATCCCCCCGGCGGAGCCCACCCGGCGCAGCCGCTGGCCGCTGGCAGCGGCGGTGGTGATCGCGGCGGCGCTCGTCGCGGCGGGCGTGACGTACTTCGTGACCGGCCGCGGCGACGGGTCCGACGGCCCGCAGGCGCAGGTCGAGTCCGCGATCACGGCGTTCGTCGGCGCCATGACCTCCGGCGATCTCGCGACGCTGCGCGCCACGTCGTGCGGCCCGCTCGGCGACTACTACCGGCAGGTCCCGGACGCCGAGTTCGCCGACGTGTACCGCTCCGCAGCGGCCGCGCAATCGATTCCGGTGGTCGACAAGATCGATGCGGTCTCGATCACCGACGACGACAACGCGATCGCTCAGGTGACCGTCCACACCGCCGCCGCTCCCGCCGACAGCAGCTCGGCCCGGTCGTTCACCCTGCAGCGCCAGGACGGGGCCTGGAAGGTCTGCAGCTGACCTGCGGAGTCGGGGTCGGCCCGATCAGGAACGCGGCCGCAGCACGTCCGCGATGCCCAGCGGCGCCCGCCCGAGCACCCGGGCGACGTCGCCGCTGACCCGCGCCAGGTCCCCGGCCGCGATCGCCCGGTACGAGCTCACCCAGCCGTCGACCTCCCACTGCTGCGCCCCGTAGGACGCCCGCGAGGCGTAGGCCTCGTCCACGGTCTCGGGCAGGTAGGTGATCGCCTCAACCGACACCGACGTGAGCGCCGCGGCGACCTCGTGCAACGACAGGGCGGCCGGTCCGGTCAGGTCCAGGGTTTCGCCGTCGTAGTCCGGCGAGCGCACGACCGCCGCGGCGACGGCGACGGCGTCCGCGCGCGCGACCATGGCGGCGCGGCCGTCGCCGGCGGGCCCGCGGATGACGCCGTCCGGCCCGACCATCCCCGGCATCAGGTCCAGGTAGAGGTTGTCGCGCAGGAAGGTGAAGGCGAGCCCGGACTCCCGGACGCGCTGCTCGGTGTGCCAGTGGTCGCGACCGAAGGTGAACGTGCAGTCCGGGGCGGCACCGACGAACGAGACGTACACGATGCGGCGCACCCCCGCCGCGGCCGCGCAGTCCACCGCGGCCCTCTGCAGGTCGGCGCGGTCGCGGGTCTCGGTGGCGGAGACCATGACGAAGGTGTCGACGCCGTCGAGCGCCTCGCCCAGCACCGGGTCGCCGAAGCTGCCGCGCCGCGCGGTAGCGCCGGGCAGATCGGGCAGCCGCGCCGGATCGCGGCCGATCAGCACCGTCGGGGCACCCGCCGCCGACAGGGCACGTGCCACACCCCCACCCAGGTGACCACTGGCTCCGGACACCGCGATCACCTTGGTCATGCGACCGAGCCTAGGCGCCGACGCACGGATTGCTCGGGCAGAAACGCGCCCCTCGGGTCACTCGGGAAGAACACGAAAGCGCAGCCGCCGTCGCATCGGTCGGGTGACCGCGACGGCAACTGCGCCTTCGGCGGGAGAACCTAGCTGCCGGAGACCGAGCGTCCGGCGGACTTGAGGTCGTTGCAGGCCTCGACGACGCGGGCGGTCATGCCGGCCTCGGCCTTCTTCAGGTAGCTGCGCGGGTCGTAGACCTTCTTGTTGCCGACCTCGCCGTCGATCTTGAGGACGCCGTCGTAGTTGGCGAACATGTGCCCGGCGATCGGACGGGAGAACGCGTACTGGGTGTCGGTGTCGACGTTCATCTTGACGACGCCGAAGTTCAGCGAGTCCTCGATCTCGGACTTGAGCGAGCCCGATCCGCCGTGGAAGACGAAGTCGAACGGCTGCGAGCCGGCGGCCAGGCCGAGCTTCGCCGCGGCGACCCGCTGGCCCTCCTCGAGCACGGCGGGCTTGAGCTTGACGTTGCCCGGCTTGTAGACGCCGTGCACGTTGCCGAAGGTCGCGGCCAGCAGGTACTTGCCGTTCTCGCCGACGCCGAGCGCGTCGACGGTCTTCTCGAAGTCCTCGGACGAGGTGTAGAGCTTGTCGTTGATCTCGGCCTCGACGCCGTCCTCCTCGCCGCCGACGACGCCGATCTCCACCTCGAGGATGATGTTCGCGGCCGCCGAGAGCTTGAGGAGCTCCTTGGCGATCTCCAGGTTCTCGTCGATCGGGATGGCCGAGCCGTCCCACATGTGCGACTGGAACAGCGGGTTCAGGCCGGCGTTGACGCGCTCCTGGGAGATGGCCAGCAGCGGGCGGACGAAGCCGTCCAGCTTGTCCTTCGGGCAGTGGTCGGTGTGCAGCGCGATGGTCACGTCGTACTTGGCGGCGATGACGTGCGCGAACTCGGCGAGCGCGACCGAACCGGTGACCATGTCCTTGACGCCCAGGCCGGAGCCGAACTCCGCGCCACCGGTCGAGAACTGGATGATGCCGTCACTGCCGGCGTCGGCGAAGCCCTTGATCGCCGCGTTGATGGTCTCCGAGGAGGTGCAGTTGATGGCGGGGAAGGCGAAGGAGTGCTCCTTGGCCCGGCCGAGCATCTCGGCGTAGACCTCGGGAGTTGCGATAGGCACGGCGGCTGTCCTCCATAAGACGAGTGGTGTGGGCGCTGCCGATCGTGTCGGCTCGCGCGCGGGTGCTCCATGCAGTATGGCAACTCACGCGCGCGGCGTCTCCTCTGCGTCCGGCGATCGGACGGACGGGACTCAGCGAGCTCTCAGCGGCCGCCGGTACTCTGGTCCGCGTGATTGTGCAGGCAGCCTCGGAGCTCGCGACCAATGGCCATGCGTCCGTGACCAACTTGGCTCTGATGCCGCAGTGGATGGACCCGATGTACCTGCTGACCGAGTCCTGGCTCAGGAATGCGGTGCTGCCGGCGATCCTCGCGATCGTCTTCGTCGAGACGGGCCTGCTGTTCCCGATCCTGCCGGGCGACTCGCTGCTGTTCACGGGCGGCCTGCTCTCGGCTCAGCCGAACCCTCCGGTCAACATCTGGGTGCTGCTGGTCGCCGTGTCGGTCACCGCGATCCTCGGCGACCAGTGCGCGTACTGGATCGGCCGCCGGATCGGCCCGGCGCTGTTCAAGAAGGAGGACTCGCGCTTCTTCAAGAAGGAGTACGTCACCGAGTCGCACGCCTTCTTCGAGAAGCACGGCCCCAAGACGATCATCCTGGCGCGCTTCGTGCCGATCGTCCGGACGTTCACCCCGGTCATCGCCGGTGTGTCGAAGATGAACTACCGCACGTTCCTGTCCTACGACATCGTCGGCGGCATCCTGTGGGGCGGCGGCGTCACCGCGCTCGGGTACTTCCTCGGCAACGTCACCTTCATCCGCGACAACGTCGAGGCCATCTTCCTGTTGATCGTCTTCATCTCCGTGCTGCCCGGCATCGTCGCGGTCGCCAAGAAGATGCTCGTGGCGCGCGAGGCCAAGGCCGCGGCGGCGGTCGCGACCCCGCAAGACGAACCCACGCCGTAGTTCATGGTGCTCGCCGGCAGTTTCGGCCCGCTCGAAACCGTCGGTCCGGTGGTCGTGTGGGTCGTGGTCCTGACCTTCGTCTTCCTCGAGTGCGCGTTCATCATCGGGCTGTTCCTTCCCGGTGACTCCCTGCTCGTCACCGCGGGCATCGTGCTCGCCGGCCACTACACCGGCAGCACCCAGGTGTGGCTGCTGTCGGCGGGAGCCGCGGTCGCCGCGATCGCGGGCAACCAGGTCGGCTACGTGATCGGCCATCGCACCGGCCACAGCCTGGTCGCCCGGCGCGGCGGCAAGTACCTCAACACCGCGAATCTGCACAAGGTCAACGCCCTGCTCGACCGGCACGGATTCTGGTCGGTGCTGATCGCACGGTGGATTCCGTGGGTCCGCACCCTCTGCCCGCTGGTCGCGGGCGCGGCCCGGATGAACCACCGCAGCTTCACGATCGCGAGCAGCATCGGCGCGGTGGCCTGGGCACCGGTGTTGCTGTTGCTCGGGTTCTACGCGGGTGGCTTCCTCGAGCGGGTGTCGTGGCTGCTGCCCGCGGTGCTCGGCGTGATGGTCCTGCTGCTGGTGGTCGGCACCGGCATCGGGGTTCGCCAGTACCGGCAGGAACTCGCGCGACCGGTGGAGGCCTACGAGGTCGAGTGAATCGGCCGCCCCGACACCGGGGGCCACGGCGCGATCAGTGCCCATGCGCAGCGCCGTCCCAGGCCGGCAGCGGATCCGGGTAGCGCCGCCACGCGCGGGGGCCCGCGCTCATCTCGTCGTCGGTCAGCAGGGCGCGGTCGAGAATCCGCCTCGGTGCGTGCACGTCCAGCCGCACACCGATGAAAACGAGCTCCTGGCTTGGCGCGAGGTCGGCGCCCGCCCACAACTGCGCGGGCTCGATCGTGAGATTGGGTCCGGCCTGCGACCAGATCGCCGCGACCGCGGGCCTGCTGGCGATCCAGCAGAACCCCTTGCTGCGCAGCAGGCCCCTCATCTCGGCGAGCGCGGACTCGAGCCGAGCGGGGTGGAACGGCCGGCCTGCCCGGTAGGTGACGCTCCGGATGCCGTACTCCTCGGTCTCCGGGGTGTGCCCACCCGCGAGCTCGTCGTCCCAGCCGGGCGCGAGCGCAGCGAGACACGGGTCGTACCGCCCCGTGTCCAGGACCTCGGCGAGGTCGACCACGCCTGCCACCGTGCGCAGCAGGCGCGCGGACGGGTTCAGCCTGCGCAGGGTGGCCTCGACGGTCCCCGCGACCGTGTCGCTGACGAGGTCCGTCTTGGTCAGCAGCAGGACGTCGGCGAACTCGACCTGGTCGACCAGCAGGTCCGAGATGCTCCGCTCGTCGCCCTCACCGGCGACCTCGCCGCGGTCGGCGAGGCGGTCCCCGCGGGCGAGTTCGCCGAGGAAGGCCGACGCGTCCACCACCGTGACCATCGTGTCGAGCCTGGCGACCTGACCGAGACTGAACCCGTCCTCGAATTCCCAGTCGAAGGTGGCGGCGACGGGCATCGGCTCGGAGATGCCGGTCGATTCGATGACGAGCTGGTCGAAGCGTCCGTCTCGGGCGAGTTTCCCGACCGCCTCGACGAGGTCCTCGCGCAGGGTGCAGCAGATGCAGCCGTTGGTCAGCTCGACCAGCCGCTCCTCGGTCCGGTCGAGGTGTCCCTGACCGGCGACGAGGGCGGCGTCGATGTTCACCTCGCTCATGTCGTTGACGATCACCGCGACCCGGCGACCGTCGCGGTTGGCGAGCACGTGGTTGAGCACGGTGGTCTTGCCCGCGCCGAGGAATCCGGACAGGACGGTGACGGGCAGCTTCTTCGGCGTCGTTGAAGTCATCCCTTAATGATAATGGTTGTCATTTGACCTAGCGACCCGCGGCCGGTGCGCGCGGCACACCCCGACCGGGGCGCAAATCACGCTCGGTCGGCGGGCCCCGGCGTACCTTCACAGGGCACAGCCACCCCGCAGCGCACACGAAGGACGGCGGTCATGTCCGAGTTCCCTCCGATCGCCGACTACGCCTTCCTGTCCGACTGCCAGACGTCGGCCCTGGTCGCCCCGGACGGCTCGGTGGAATGGATGTGCATTCCCCGACCCGACTCCCCCAGCGTGTTCGGCGCGCTCCTGGATCGGTCCGCGGGCTTCTTCCGACTCGGCCCCACACACGCCCAGGCGCCCTCGCAACGCCGGTACCTCCCGGGGTCGATGGTCCTCGAGACGACCTGGTGCCTGCCGACCGGCACCCTGGTAGTGCGCGACGCGCTGGTGATGGGGCCGTGGAACGGCACCACCCGGTCGGAGGAGTATCGGCGGCCACCGGGGGACCACGTAGCGCAGGACATGTTGGTGCGCACCGCCGCGTGCATCGAGGGCAGCGTCGAGATCACCGTCAACTGCATGCCCCTCTTCGAGTACGGCATCTCGACCGGCACATGGGCCTACGCGGGCGAGGGCTACGAGAGCGCGACCTGCTCCGCCGGGGAACTCGCACTCACGCTGACGAGCAACCTCCGGCTCACCTTCGGCGCAGCCAGGGCCGGTGCCCGAACCGAACTGTCCGCGGGGGAAACCGCTTTCGTCGCGCTCTGCTGGGACGGCCACTCCGTCGCGAGTGTCGACGAGGCCACCGACCTCCTCGACGGCACCGACCGGATGTGGCGCGACTGGCTCCGGAAGGGCAACTTTCCCGACCACCGGTGGCGATCGCACCTCGAGCGCAGCGCCCTCACCCTCAAGGGCCTGACCTACGCCCCGTCCGGATCCCTGATGGCCGCCGCGACCACCTCGCTTCCGGAAACCCCTGGCGGCGAACGGAACTGGGACTACCGCTACACCTGGGTGCGAGACTCCGCCTTCATGCTCCGCGCCCTGTTCGAGCTGGGCTACGACTGGGTGGCCTTCGAGTACTTCGCGTTCCTGATCGACGCGGTGGCGAGCGGACCGCTCCAGATCATGTACGGCCTCGGCGGCGAACGCGACCTGACCGAGCACACCCTCGACCACCTGGCCGGCTACGACGGCGCCCGCCCGGTCCGCGTCGGCAACGGTGCCTGGAACCAGCGCCAGCACGACATGTGGGGGATGCTGATCGAGTCGGTCGCGACCCACGTCAAGCACGCCAGTCAGCTCGGCCCTCCCGCGTGGGCGCTGGTCACCCAACTGGTCGACGGCGCGATCGAGGTCTATCCCAAGCCCGATCGAGGGATCTGGGAGGTGCGCGGCGAGCCCCGCCACTTCACGGCCTCGAAGGTCATGTGCTGGGTGGCGGCCGACCGCGGCGCGGCCATGGCCGCGGATCGCGGCCAGGCCGAGCTCGCACAGAGGTGGCGGCGGGCGGCCGACGAGATCCACGCCGACGTCTGCGCCAGCGGGGTAGACGACCGGGGCGTATTCGTCCAGCACTACGACACCACCGCCCTCGACGCCGCCGCCCTGCTCATCCCGATCATGGGCTTCCTTCCCCCGGAGGACGATCGGGTCCGGGCGACGGTGCTGGCGATCGCCGACGAGTTGACCGCCGACGGGCTGGTCCTGCGCTACCGGACGGACGAGACCGACGACGGCCTCTCGGGCATCGAGGGCACGTTCACGATCTGCTCGTTCTGGCTGGTGTCCGCCCTCGCGATGATCGGCGAGGTGGATCGGGCCCGGATGCTGTGCGAGAAGCTGCTCTCGTTCGCCAGCCCGCTGCACCTCTACGCCGAGGAGATCGAGGCCTCCAGCGGCAGGCATCTGGGCAATTTCCCACAGGCGTTCACCCACCTCGCGCTCATCGACGCCGTCACCAGCGTGATCAAGGCCGAGAGCTAGGCCTCAGCCGTTCCCGACAACGTCGAGGGCCAGGGCCGCATTTGCGGGAGATACTACGAAATCGTATAGTCCAAAATCGTGAGTTCCGAATTCGTGCCATCCGGATGGTCGGCCCTTCTCGCGCTCCAGCGGGCTACCCACGCCACCCTGCAAGTGCTCGCCACAGCACTCGTCGATCTCGACCTCACCCCCTCCGAGATCAACGTGTTGGCCAATCTGGCCGACGGCCGAGGCCGGACCGTCTCCGAACTCGGTGCGGCCGTGGGCGCCCGGCCCACCACGCTGACCAGCATCCTGGACCGCCTGGAACGCCGCGGCCACATCACCCGCGGCACCCGCCCTGGCGACCGCCGCGCGGTGCTCATCGAACTCACCTCGTCCGGGCAGCTGACCGCCGACACGATCCGGCGGACCGTCACAGACCTGGAGCACCGCGCGCTCGACGGCCTGCCGGCGAACACGATCGCGGGCCTTCGCGTCGCCCTGCAAGCCCTGACCGAGGTGTCGTCATGACAACGCCTCCCCCAGATGTTTCCCCGCCACCCGATTTTCGGGCGTTGCTCGCCGAGGTCACGGCGACCGCCGATCGCTTCGGCCATCGCGAGCACATCCACCTGACGTGGCTGGCCGTGCGGCGACTCGGGGTACCCGAGGCGGTCGGCCTGGTCAGTGACGGCATCCAGCGCGCCGCCCGCAACGCGGGCGTGCCCCAGAAGTACAACGCGACCGTCAGCCGGGCCTGGGTCGAACTCGTGGGTCACCACCTGACCGACCACGTCGACGACGACTTCACGGCGTTCGTCGACCAGCACCCCGACCTGCTGGACAAGCGCCTGCTGTCCCGCTTCTACAGTGCGGCGGCACTGGCCTCCGCGCCGGCGAAGGCCGGCTGGGTCGAGCCGGATCTCAACCCGTTCCCCTGGCGACCCCGACGGGACAGCAGCGCGACGCTCGCCTGACTCAGAACACTCCCGACGCCACGTGCGCGGCCTCCATCAGCATCCACCCGCCGAGCTGCACGGAGAAGTCGCGCTCGGCGATGTCGGAGGACCGGACGGTCCCGCCGGTGAACGTCGCGATCCCCTCGCCGAGACCGGGCAGCCGCGCCGGCTTCGACCAGTCGGAACCGAACAGCGGCAGGCCCTCGACCTGCAGCCGGTTCTCCCAGGCCGACTCCGCCGAGTCCAGCACGATCTGGGCGGCCAGTCGGCGGGTTCGCACATCGGCCTCGGTGTCACCGGGCAGGTGTGCGGCCACCAGCGCCAGGTACCGGGCGAGGATGCCGTCGAACAGGCCGCCGTCGCCGCCCCCGCCGCCGGCGATCACCCCGTTCTCGGTCAGCTGCTTGTCGACGGCGTCCACCAGTGCATGTACTCGTTCCCGGTGACGCCGCGCCCCGAGCCGCACGGCCAGCTCCGTCTCCACCCCGAGCACCACGCCCTGGCAGTAGCTGTAGATCTCCCGGTCGAGTTCACGGGCGATCCCGGGGTTGCCTCCCGCCCTGCCGTCGGTGCGGACGCCGTCGAGCATCAGCCCGCTCGCCGGGTCACGGAGGGTCTCGTCCATCCAGTCGGCCATGGCCTGGGCCCGCCAGAGCCGCCCGGTGCGGGCCAACAGGATGGCGGCCGGCCCGTTCGCGGGAGTGTTGTAGAAGTTCGACTTCTTGCACCACGGTATGCCGCCGCCGCTCTCGGGGGCCCAGGCGTCGAACAGCTCGAGCTCCAGATCGCCGATGGCGTCGCGGTAGTCCACGTGCTGCAGCCGCTGGGCCCGCTCCAGCGCGACACCCAGCCAGGCCATGTCGTCGTAGTAACTGTTGGTCCAGCCGGTGATGTTCCGAATCCGGTGGGCTCTGGCTATTTTCGTGATCCGGCGGCGACGCTTGGGGCTCGGCGCCCGCTCGGCGGCGTCGACCACGCAGTCGAGCAGATGTGCCTGCCACCAGTAGTGCCAGCTGAAGAAGAGCCGCTCCCGGCGCACCGGCGGCCAGGCCACCACTCCGAGGGCCGTGCCCGGCAGCGCCCACAGTCGGCGCACATGCCGGGACACCATCGCGCCCTCGGCTGCGTCCGCTCTCCCCGACCACTGGTGCTGCATAACAAATGATCTTGCCTATTTGTGTGACGATTCGCTACCAAGATCGTCTCAGATCGGCGTGTTGCCGGATCCACGCGTGCATCGCGATGCCCGCCGCGACGCCCGCGTTGATGCTGCGCGTCGAGCCGAACTGGGCGATGGACACGGTCATCGCGGCCGAGCGTTTCGCGTGTTCGGTGACGCCGGGCCCCTCCTGCCCGAACAGCAGGATGCACTCACGCGGCAGGCTCGCGGTCTCGATGGGCACCGACCCGGGCGTGTTGTCCACGGCGACGACGGCAAGGTTCTCGCGGGCCGCGAACTCGAACAGTTCGGCGGCGTCGGGGTGGTGCACGATGTGCTGGTAGCGGTCGGTGACCATGGCGCCGCGCCGATTCCATCGACGACGACCGACGATGTGCACCGCGGAGGCCGCGAACGCATTGGCCGTGCGAACCACCGTGCCGATGTTCGCGTCGTGCCCGAAGTTCTCGATCGCCACGTGGAACGGGTGCCTGCGACTGTCGATGTCCGCGACGATCGCCTCGCGGGTCCAGTACCGGTAGGCGTCGACGACATTGCGCCGGTCCCCCGTCGCCAGCAACTCCGGGTCGTAGCGCGGGTCCTCGGGCGGCGGGGTGTCGTACTCGGTGCGCCACGGCCCGACCCCGTGCGGGTGTTCGCCCCACTCGGTGGGTCCCGGCTCCTCCCCCGGCGCTGCGGGTTCGGATTCGCGGTCGGACATGGTGGTACTCGCTCTCAGAAGAGGTCGTTGGACCCGGTGGCGATCCTGAAGCCGTGCCCCGTCTCGTCCTTCGTGCAGGTCACCCCGTCGGCCCGGGACTGGCAGGTGAAGCCGAACGAGTTGACCTTCTGCCCGACCGGCAGCACCCGATCCGCGGTGGCGCCGCCGGAGGTGTAGACCAATCCTCCCGCACACAGGAACTCCCCGCGCCCGGCGCCGGTCACGCGGATACCGCTGCCCCAGTCCACGATGCAGTTCCCCGGCCGCGGCGGGATCGGAGTGGTCGGCCCCTGGCAGCCCGCCTCGGTCCGGGTGGGCAACTCGATGATCCCGCACTGGAAGTCGCCCGACGGTGAGGTGAAGTAGACGGCTTCGTTGCGGTGGTACTCGACCGTCGGCGTCGGTGTGGTCGTCGACGGCGCGGCGGTGGTGGTGACCGCGGTCGTGGTGGTCGGGGCGACCGTGGTGGTCGGCGCGGCGGTCGTGGTGGTCGCGGCAACCGTGGTGGCGGGCGCACTCTCGTCCGCTCCGGACGTTCCGCAGGCGACGAGCACGGCAACCGCCGCAGCTCCGATCAGAACCGGCACTGCTCGACGTGAACCCACTCGCGCACCTCTCCTCGACGGCCGTGAAGGATATTGACGGTCGCGAAAGACCCTAGGGCCTGCCTCCACGGCGGTGAAACTCGCGCAGGTGAGGCTAGGTGTGGCTGATCCGCCGGTTGATCTCCCGGGCCAGCCATCCCGGCGAGAAGCGGGAGCCGAGCATCATGGCGCGGGTCTGCCGCCCAACCGGGTAGTGCACCTTCGGCAGCAGTCGCGGCCGCCGAGTCACCGCGCGGGCGATGGTCTCGGCGACGTCGTCAGCCGTGAGTCGGATGCCCAGCGACCCCACCGACCCGGTGTCCATGTCGTCGGTCATGGCGGTGCGCACGAAGAGCGGCCAGATCGCGAGAACCCGGATGTCGTGCCGGCGCCACTCCAACTCGAGCGCCTCGGTGAGCCCGCGGATGGCGAATTTGGTGGCGCCGTAGGTGGCCAGTTCCGGCTGCCCGTAGATCGCCGACGCCGAGCACAGGTTCACCAGCACCGACCCCGGAGTGGGCGCGAGGTACTCGAAACCGGCCGCGCAGCCGTTGACGACGCCGGCGACGTTGACGTCGACCATCGCCCGGTGCGCGCCGATCGGCGTCTGCTCGAACGGTCCCGAGGACAGCACGCCCGCGTTGTTGACCAGGACGTCGAGCCGGCCGCCCGCCACCTCGGCGAAGTCCGCAAGCCTGGCCCGCCACTGGTCGGCGTCGGTGACGTCGAGGACGCCGGTGTGCGCCTGGCCGCCGTTCGCGCGGATCTCGTCGGCGAGCACGGCGAGGCCGGTCGCGTCGATGTCGAACCCGCCGACCACGTAGCCGTCCCGCGCGAAACGCAGAGCGGTGGCACGGCCGATCCCCGCCGCCGCACCCGTGATGACCACCGTCCGCTTCGTCATGACGGCCAGCGTAGGTCGTCGCGCGGCTACTACCCTGGAGGTGGAGGGCTCGATGTTCCACGAACGCATAGTCCGCACCGTCCTCGCCGTCACCGCCGGGTACGTGGTGGTGCTCGCGCTGTGGCTCGGCTGGCTGGTGCAGCACACCCCGCCGGAGACCGTGCCCTACCAGATCGTCGGACTCCTGGCGGCGTTCGGCTCGGCGCTCGGTCTCGGCATGATCTGGGCCGACCGCCCGACGCACGCCGATCGCAAGCTCGGCAGGCACGGGCTCGAGGGCTGGGCGACCATCGAGAGCGCGCGCCGGCTCGCCGAGACCGTCGACCACGGCCAGATCACCGCGCTGCGCCTGCGTCTGACCGTGCCCGGGTCGGCCACCTACACCGGCCAGGTGCTCTACGAGATTCCCGAGGGCCAGGGCGACCGATTCGCCCCCGGGTCCACCGTGTCGATCCGGGTCGACCCGAAGGACCGCGACCGAATCATCCTGTGCCCCTGACGCGCCTGTGCGCGATTCTCACCCCGATTGGGGTCATCGATCACGCACGGTCGCCGGCGGCGAGCATGCCCTCGACGAGGAGCAACTGCGCGGCCGCGTAGCTGCCGAGGATCACGCCCTCCGACGCACGCCGTCCGGTCTCGCCGCGAATGAACAGGCGCCGCACCACGATCAGCGCGTCCGAGCTGGTGAACAGCAGCCCACCGAGACCGAGCCAGCTGCGGCGGTCCCGGTTCGGCACCGCCATGCCCGCGACGACTCGCGCGCCGGGCGCGAGTGCGGGGTCCGCCGACAGGGTGGAGGTGGTCCCGAGCACCGCGCCGTAGCCGGTCAGCGTCGGCGCCACCGACGCGGCCCGGGCCCGCAGCAGCCCCGCCGCGCCGAGCCAGCCGAGCAGTCGCGGCACCAGTGCGGCGGCGGTCGGGCGGGCGCCGCGCCGGGCCAGCACCGTGGAGTAGCCGGCCTGCATCACCGCGAACGAGGACGCGCCGCGGATCAGTCGCTGGTCGTCGTCCGGGTCGATCATGAACACGTCGCCGACGGTCGCCGCCGCGAGTCCGGCGACCAGCAGTCCGGCGTCGACCGCGTCGATGTTCTCCTGACCCCGGAGCACCCGGACGGCCAGTGCGGGCGCGATCAGCGGCTTGGCGACCTGCTGGAGGCGCTCGTTGCCGATGACCGCACCGACCACCGTCGCCGCACTGGCTCCGAGAAACACCGCGTGCTCGACCTTCATCCCAACCTCCGATTCCGAAATGTCAGGCGAGCGTATCGGTCACCCCGCGCACCGTGCGACGATCGGACTGTGCGCCTCGGGTTGCATGCACTGGGAATCGGCGCCGGTGCCCACCGCGCGGTGATCGACGCGGTGGCGGTCGCCGCGGACGCGCACGGCTTCGCAACCCTGTGGGCAGGCGAGCACGTGGTGATGGTGGACCGGCCGCGATCCCGCTACCCGTACGCCGACGACGGCGTCATCGCGGTGCCCGCGGCCGCCGACTGGCTCGATCCGATGGTCGCGCTGGGTTTCGCCGCCGCCGCGACGGAGACCGTCCGGATCGCCACCGGGGTGCTGCTGCTGCCCGAGCACAACCCCGTGCTGCTCGCCAAGCAGGCCGCGTCGCTGGACCGGCTCAGCGGGGGCCGGCTGACGCTGGGCGTCGGCATCGGCTGGTCGCGGGAGGAGTTCGCGGCCCTCGGGATCCCGTTCGAGCGGCGCGCCGCCCGGTCCGTCGAGTACGTGGCCGCCATGCGCGCGCTGTGGCGCGACGACCCGGCCACGTTCGACGGCGAGTTCGCCAGTTTCGACGAGGTGCGGGTCAACCCGAAACCCGTTGCGGGCGTTCCGGTGTTCTTCGGGGGCAACAGCGACGCCGCGCTGCGACGCGTCGCGACCGTCGGCGACGGCTGGTACGGGTTCAACCTCGCCGGGACCGACGCGGTGGCCGAACGCACCGGCCTGCTGCACGACCTCTGCCGGGCGGCGGGCCGGGCGCCCGACGAGCCGACGGTGGCGGTCGCGCTGGCCGAACCCGACGTCGGTGACGTCGCGGCGCTGGCCGCGGCGGGAGTCGACGAGCTGGTCCTGGTCGAGTCGCCCCCGGAGGATCCTGCGGCGGTGGCCGACTGGATCGGCGAGCTCGCCCGTCGGTGGCTGCCCGCCCTGCGAATATCCTCGACGGGACACCGGCTGAAGGAACCCGATCAGACATGACATTCATCAAGATGTGCGGCCTGCGCGACGAGGCGACGGTCGACCTGGCGGTGCGCCTGGGCGTGGACGCGATCGGGTTCGTGTTCGCCGCCAGCCCCCGCCGCGTGACGCCGGAACAGGCCGCCCTGCTGCGGGCCCGCATCCCCGACCGGGTGACGGCCGTCGGCGTGTTCGTCGGGCAGAGCATCGAGGAGATCGTCGACGCGGCGACCACCGCCGGTATCGGCACCGTCCAGGTGCACGACCTGCGGTCCGCGGCCGAGGTCACCGCGCTGCACGAGGCGGGACTGATCGTGGTGCGCGCGATCAACACCGGCGTCGGGCTCGACCACTCGACGAGCCTCGGCGAGGACCTGCTGCTGGTGGACGGGGCGGTCGCCGGCGCCGGGGTCACCTGGGACTGGCAGGACCGCAGCACTTTGCCTACCGGCCGGTGGATCCTCGCGGGCGGGCTGAACCGCGAGAACGTCGGCCGGGCCGTCGCCTCCTCCGGCGCGTGGGGCGTGGACGTCTCCAGCGGCATCGAGTCCAGTCGCGGGGTCAAGGATCCCGAGCTGATGGTGGCGTTCGCCGAGGCCGTCCGGTCCGCCGAGGCCTGAGCCGCTCCCCTCCGGTTCGATCGGGTGGCAGCCCACCCTTTACTTATATAGTTTTCCTATGCAATGATAATTGCCATGGCTACGGCAGGCGACCCGGACAGCGCACAGGCTCGACTCCGCGAGGTTCTCGCGGAGCTGGTCACCAACACCTCGCGATTCACCCGGCTCGCCTCGTCGATCGGCACCGACGACCGGCCCCGTACCTGGATGCGGGCGCTGTCACACCTCGACGAGTACGGCGAGCTGCGGATCAGCGAGTTCGCCCGCGTCGACCGGTGCTCGCAGCCCACGGCGACGGCGCTGCTCAAGCAACTCACCGACGCCGGACTGGCCGTCCGCCGACGCGATCCCGAGGATTCCCGGGCCGTCGTGGTCGAAATGACCGAGGCCGGCCGCCGGTGGCTCGCGGAGGCGCGGCAGGAAATCGGCGAGGCCCTCGCCGGGCACCTCCCGGGCCTGGACACCGAACAGGTCGAACGACTCTCGCGCAGCCTGGCCGATCTTCGCGCGGCCATCAAGTCGTCGACCGCGACCCGCTAATCACCTAGTGACACAAAGGAAGTGCCCGTGAGTATCACCGACACGGCCACCAGCGCCGAACCCGAGAGCACCAGCATCCTGCACCAGCCCAGGGCGGTGTGGGCGGTGGCCTTCGCCAGCGTCATCGCGTTCATGGGCATCGGCCTGGTCGACCCCATCCTCAAGCCGATCGGCGAACAACTGCACGCGACGCCGTCGCAGGTCTCGCTGCTGTTCACCTCGTACATGCTGGTGACCGGTGTCGCGATGCTGATCACCGGCGTCGTGTCCAGCCGCATCGGACCCAAGAAGACCCTGCTGTGGGGCCTGGCGATCATCGTGGTGTTCGCCGCCCTGGCCGGCATGTCGAGCACCGTCGGACAGATCGTCGGCTTCCGCGCGGGCTGGGGCCTGGGCAACGCGCTGTTCATCGCGACCGCGCTGGCGACCATCGTCGGCGCGGCCAGCGGCGGCGTGGCGAAGGCGATCATCCTGTACGAGGCCGCCCTCGGCATCGGCATCGCGGTCGGGCCGCTGGTCGGCGGCGTGCTCGGCAGCGTCAGCTGGCGCGCACCGTTCTTCGGCGTCGCGGTCCTGATGGCGGTCGCGTTCATCCTGATCGTCACGATGCTGCCGGCCACCCCCGCCCCGAAGTCGAACCGGACCTCACTGGCCGCGCCCTTCCTGGCGCTGCGCCACCGCGGCCTGCTGACCGTCGCCATCACCGCGCTGCTGTACAACTACGGCTTCTTCACGCTGCTGGCGTACACCCCGTTCCCGCTCGACATGGGCACCTACGCAATCGGTTTCATCTTCTTCGGCTGGGGTCTTGCCCTGGCGGTCTCGTCCGTGTTCCTCGCGCCGCGGCTGCAACGCCGCTACGGCACGCTGCCGATGATGATGCTGGCGCTGGCGCTGTTCGCCGTCGACCTCGCCGCGATGGCCGTGTTCACCGAGAACAAGGCCGTGCTCGTCGTCTGTGTCGTGCTGGCCGGACTGTTCCTCGGCGTGAACAACACCCTCATCACCGAGACCGTCATGATCTCCGCGCCGGTCGAGCGGTCGACCGCCTCCGCGGCGTACAGCTTCGTCCGGTTCGTCGGCGGCGCCGCCGCCCCGTGGCTGGCGGGCAAGCTGGGAGAAGGCAACGCGCACATGCCGTTCTGGGTCGGCGCCGCCTGCACGGCCGTCGCGATCGCCGTGCTCGCCACCGGGCGCACGGTGCTCGCTCACGTCGACGAGCACGACCCCGTGCCGCACAGCGTCGAGGAGGCCGCCGCCGTCACCGCCGGCTCCGACTAGCCGAACGAGGCGAATCCGGTCAGGAGTCCGCTTCGCACTACAGGACCCGGTGGACTCGGTAGTCGATGTGGTCGGCGGGTCGCCTGCTGGCGACGTCGGAGACTCCGGCGCCTCGCTGACGCGGACGGTTCGAACCGGGGGGGTTCAGCGGCCGGGTTTCACACGAAACCGGTCACTGCCCCCACCCAACGCTGGGTCAGGA
>NZ_JBHZAH010000058.1:0-29643 GCF_042754225.1 Rhodococcus sp. NPDC059234 | reverse complement strand
GGGGCCCCTTCGAGGTTGTGGCCCCCCCGCGGGGGGTGGGGGCCCTCCCGCCCCTGGGCACCGGCGCCGGCGGGTGGGGTCCGGCGCGGGCGGGCCGCCGACGAGACGTCCCGGGCCCGCCGCCTGTGCACTGCGTGCGTGTCAACCGACTGTGCGTGTCAACAGATCGGAAATCAGCCCCGGATCATGTTGCGCAGCACGTACTGCAGGATGCCGCCGTTGCGGTAGTAGTCCGCCTCGCCGGGGGTGTCGATGCGCACGACCGCGTCGAACTCGACCTTGCTGCCGTCGCCCTTGGTGGCGGTGACCTTGACCGTCTTCGGGGTGACGCCCTCGTTGAGCTTCGCGATCCCGGCGATGTCGAAGACCTCGGTGCCGTCCAGGCCCAGCGACGCGGCCGACTGGCCGGCCGGGAACTGCAGCGGGACGACGCCCATGCCGATGAGGTTCGAGCGGTGGATGCGCTCGAAGGACTCGACGATGACGGCCTTGACGCCGAGCAGGCTGGTGCCCTTGGCCGCCCAGTCACGCGACGAACCGGAGCCGTACTCCTTGCCGCCCAGGACGACGAGCGGGATGCCCGCCTTCTGGTAGTTCTGCGAGGCGTCGTAGATGAACGACTGCGGGGCGCCCTCGAGGGTGAAGTCGCGGGTGTAGCCGCCCGAGACGTCGTCGAGGAGCTGGTTGCGCAGGCGGATGTTCGCGAACGTGCCGCGGATCATCACCTCGTGGTTACCGCGCCGCGAACCCAGCGAGTTGTAGTCCTTGCGCTCGACACCGTTGGCGTCGAGGTACTGGGCTGCCGGGGTGCCGGGCTTGATCGGGCCGGCCGGGCTGATGTGGTCGGTGGTGACCGAGTCGCCGAGCAGTGCGAGCACGCGAGCACCCGAGATGTCGGTGACCGGGGTGGTCTCCATCGTCATGCCGTCGAAGTACGGCGCCTTGCGGACGTAGGTCGACTTCTCGTCCCACGCGAAGGTGTCGCCCTCCGGGGTGGCCAGGTTCTGCCAGCGCTCGTCGCCCGCGAAGACCGTGGCGTAGGACTTGCGGAACATGTCCTGGCTGATCGCCGACTTGATGGTGTCGTCGATCTCCTGCGCGGACGGCCAGATGTCCTTCAGGAAGACGTCGTTGCCGTCCTGGTCCTGACCCAGCGCGTCGGTCTCGAAGTCGAAGTCCATGGTGCCGGCGATGGCGTACGCGATGACCAGCGGCGGGGACGCCAGGTAGTTCATCTTCACGTCGGGGGAGATGCGTCCCTCGAAGTTGCGGTTGCCGGACAGGACCGCGGTGACCGACAGGTCGTTGTCGTTGACCGCCTTGGAGATCTCCTCCGGCAGCGGGCCGGTGTTGCCGATGCAGGTGGTGCAGCCGAAGCCGCCGAGGTAGAAGCCGAGCTTCTCGAGGTACGGCCACAGGCCGGCCTTCTCGTAGTAGTCGGCGACGACCTGCGAACCCGGGGCCATGTTGGTCTTGACCCACGGCTTCGACGTGAGGCCCTTCTCGACCGCGTTGCGGGCGAGCAGCGCTGCGCCGATCATCACCGACGGGTTCGAGGTGTTGGTGCAGGACGTGATGCCCGCGACCGCGACCGCACCGTGGTCGAGGACGAACTCGCCACGCTCGGACTTGACCTTCACCGGCTTGCTGGGGCGGCCGTGCGAGCCGTTCGCGGCGGACGGCACCGCGACGACCTCGTCGGAGGCGGTGCCGTGCTCGACCGGGTCGGACGCGGGGAAGGACTCCTCGACGGCCTCGTCCAGTGCGGAGTGCGCGGCGGCGGTGCCGTTGGTGACGTAGGTGGCGATGTCGCGACGGAACGCGGCCTTCGAGTCCGACAGCAGGATGCGGTCCTGCGGGCGCTTCGGGCCGGCGATCGACGGCACGACGGTGCCGAGGTCCAGCTCGAGGTACTCGGAGTAGGCGGGCTCGTGTGCGGCGTCGTGCCACATGCCCTGCTCCTTGGCGTACGCCTCGACGAGCGCGAGCTGCTCGTCGCTGCGGCCGGTCAGGCGCAGGTAGTTGATGGTCTCGCCGTCGATCGGGAAGATCGCTGCGGTGGAACCGAATTCGGGGCTCATGTTGCCCAGGGTGGCGCGGTTGGCCAGGGGAACCTCGGCCACGCCGGCACCGTAGAACTCGACGAACTTGCCGACCACGCCGTGCTTGCGCAGCATGTCGGTGACGGTGAGCACGACGTCGGTCGCGGTCACGCCCGGCTGGATCTCGCCGGTGAGCTTGAAGCCGACGACGCGCGGGATCAGCATGGAGACCGGCTGGCCGAGCATGGCTGCCTCGGCTTCGATGCCGCCGACGCCCCAGCCCAGCACGCCGAGGCCGTTGACCATCGTGGTGTGCGAGTCGGTGCCGACGCAGGTGTCCGGGTAGGCCTGGCCGTTGCGGGTCATGACGGTGGGGGCGAGGTACTCGATGTTGACCTGGTGCACGATGCCCATGCCCGGGGGGACGACCTTGAAGTCGTCGAACGCGCCCTGGCCCCAACGCAGGAACTGGTAGCGCTCGCCGTTGCGCTGGTACTCGAGGTCGACGTTGCGCTCGAGGGCGTCGGCGCGACCGAAGACGTCGAGGATGACCGAGTGGTCGATGACCATGTCGGCGGGGGAGAGCGGGTTGACCTTGTTCGGGTCGCCGCCGAGGGTGGCGACGGCCTCACGCATGGTGGCGAGGTCGACCACACAGGGCACGCCGGTGAAGTCCTGCATGATCACGCGGGCGGGGGTGAACTGGATCTCGACGCTCGGCTCGGCCGACGGATCCCAGCTCGCGATGGCGCGGACGTGGTCCGCGGTGATGTTCGCGCCGTCCTCGGTGCGCAGCAGGTTCTCGGCGAGAACCTTGAGGGCGTAGGGCAGCTTCTCGGTGCCGGGAACGGCCGAGAGTCGGAAGATCTCGTAGGAGTTGTCTCCGACCTCGAGGTTTCCCTTGGCGCCGAATGAATCAATACTGGTGCTCACGTCAGCTCCACTCGTCTTTGAGGTGCGCCGTCGACGGGGCTGTGCCGACGGCTGAAGCGAGGCTCGTCGGGGCGAACGGGCAGTGGACGAACCAGAAGTCTGGTGTAGTCGACCGGTCGCTCCGAGAGCATCTCGCGGCAAGTCTAACAGTACGCTTGTCCTGTGAAGTGCTCGGGGCGGATTGCCACCCCTGGTGTTTCACCCGGTGCGCACACCGGTCGATCCTCGTCGAGACGGGCTCGGTCCGCAACGCGTGGAACTGCGGTCCGCGGTCGCGCGAGCGGTGTCACGTAATGTGCTGGGCGATTGTCCGATAGTCACCTCAGTGTTCGACGCAGAGGGCGCTCGTCGCCCTGTCACCTAGACCGATCCGGATGAAAGATGCCTGCTGCCTTCATCGCGTTCCGCCCGGCTCACGCCGACATCCCGCCCGAGGTGAACATCGACACCGTCGTCGCCGACGTGTCCGACGACGGGGTGTCCGCGCCTACGGCGGACGTGCCGGGGCTGGTGGCCGTCGTCGACCGCGCGCGTGAAGAGGGCATCAAGCTCTCGGTCGTCGTGTTGAAGGACAACCCCGGCCGCGACTCGCAGCTCCGCGACATCGCCACCGAGGTCGGTAAGCACGAGGGCGGAACCGTTCTCGTGCTGAGTCCGAACTGGGTGGGCACCTACAGTGACGCGCTCAGTCGCGTTTCCGTCGAGGACGCCCAGGACAAGGCATACACCGGCAACGCGGTCGATTCCGCGAACCAGTTCCTCGACGAGGTCGTGCGTCCCGAGGCGCCGTACGGGTTGATCACGGTCGGCCTGGTGGTGATCGTCGGGGGCGCCGCCGCGGCGACCTGGTTCGTCCGCTCGCGTCGCATCGAGAGCGGCCGAGAGTCCTGATCGCGGCGGCACGGGTGTGCCGATCGCCGGGCGGCCGACCGCCCGCCGAAATACCGACTCGGTAAATATCTTTCGCCCGACGGGCGTGTGCACTGGTCTTTCCCAACTCAGCGCTGTAATTACTGTGTTGTTCTTTGTGACTGGAGTTTCGTTAGTGGGCAAAGTGTCGTACGGTGCCATTGGCACTTTTTGGGGAAGAAGTGTCGCTATGGGCAGTGTGGCCACGGAAGTGACGCACGGTCCGCGGTGCTCGCGGTGAACCTCACGCGGGCGTCGAAGCACGCACGCCTTCCCCTGACGGGCGCAACCACAAGGGATGTGCGGCCGGGCTCCAATGCAGCACGGGGCCCAGCTGCACGACCGGTTTCGGTGTGGTGGCAGAACCGAGGGAGACACTTGTGAGGCCAGGGGCACCGCGCGGAACCCACCGCCGCGGATTCTCACGTGCGAGAACCCGCAGCGCACAACTACTTGTCGGTTTCGCCGTCGCGACGTCCCTCGTCGCCGGCACACCCGGCCTCGCGTCCGCGGTCCCGCCGCCACCACCGAACCCCAGCGACACCGACCTGCAGCAGGCCACGGCGGGCGTGGACTCGCGACTGGGTCAGGTCGGCGCCCTCGTCAACGCGGTGGCCGAGGCGGATCAGCAACTCACCGCACTCGACGACGCCGTCGCGATCAAGCGTGAGGGCGTCAACAAGGCGCTCGTCGACCTGCAGAACGCCCGCGACATCGCGGGCGTGGCAGCCGGGGCGGTCGGGAGCACCCTGCAGGCGCTGCGCGACGCCGGCGCCCAGATCGAGTTGGCCCAGACGAAGTTCGACGAGTTCGCGGCGAACACCTACCGGCAGGGCACGGGTGTCGCCTCGTTCGCCTCGTTCCTCGGGTCCCAGGGGCCGGGCGACGTGCTCGACCGCGCGCAGCTGATGAAACTGCTTGCCACGAACCGCAGTTCAGTGCTCGACGGCCTGCAGCGCGCCAGGACGGCCGAGGCGAACAAGAACTCCGCGGCCCGGCACGCGAAGCAGCAGGCCGACGACGCGGCGTCCGCGGCAGAGTCTCGAAAGGCCGACGCAGAGAACGCGATCCAGGTCGCACGCGCTGCGCTCGCCGAGCAGGCGGGCAAGAAGGCGCAGGTGGAGGCGCAGAAATCGGCGGCCGAGGCAGCGCTGGCGGCCGCTCGCGACAACGTGTCCGGCCTGCAGAGTCAGCGCCAGGCCTTCGTCAACTGGGACACCCAGCGTGCCGCCGAAGCGGCAGCCGCGGCCGCCGCGGCCGAGGCCGCGAAACAGGCTGCGGTGCAGGCGGCCGCCCGGGTGGCGGCGAACCAGGCAGCGGCCGAACGGGCCCGCCAGCTCGCCGAGGGGCAACGCGCGCACACCCAGATCGAGGACGACCCCGCCGCCGGTCAGTCGGGCACGACCACGCCGGGGGATCAGTCCGGGACAGGCACCTCGGGGACGGCGACGCCGGGCACGGACGAGTCCGACAGCGACGAGTCGGACAGTGACACGCCGACGACGGCACCCAGCAAGCCGCCGACCTCCAAGCCGTCGGTCAAGCCCAAACCCAAGCCGAAACCGTCGGTGACCGGCAGCTCCGCGGTGGAGACGGTCATCGACCGCGGCATGTCCCAGCTCGGTATCACCTACGCCTGGGGCGGCGGCGACGAGAACGGCCCCACCCTCGGAATCCGGGACGGTGGCGTGGCCGACAGCTTCGGCGACTACAAGAAGGTCGGGTTCGACTGCTCGGGTCTGATGATCTACGCCTTCGCGGGGATCGGGGTCTCGCTGCCGCACTACACGGGCTATCAGTACACGGCCGGTGAGCAGATCCCGAGCGCGCAGATGAAACGCGGCGACATGATCTTCTACGGGCCCAATGCCAGCCAGCACGTCGCGCTGTACCTTGGCAACGGGGAGATGTTGGAGGCGCCGGAATCCGGCTCCAAGGTCAAGGTCTCGCCGCTGCGCTGGGGTGGCATGACTCCCTACGTGGTCCGAATGGTTTCCTGACCCACCTGCTCCCGAGCTGGGAGCGCGGACCGGGTCGGGAGTGGTCGATGTGAAAGCGGTGGATTCTTGGTGACGTCAGCGGACGGGGCCGGCGGCGCGCCGAGTGCGCAGCACGGGGTCGAGTCGGATGTGCAGCTCCTCGAGAAGGTGATCTACGAGGTCAAGCGGGTCATCGTCGGACAGGACCGGCTGGTCGAACGCATCCTCGTCGGACTGCTCGCGAAGGGGCACGTGCTGCTCGAGGGCGTGCCGGGTGTTGCCAAGACGCTGGCCGTCGAGACATTCGCGACCGTGGTCGGCGGGTCCTTCTCACGCGTGCAGTTCACTCCCGACCTGGTCCCCACCGACCTGGTCGGCACCCGGATCTATCGGCAGGGTCGCGAGGAGTTCGACACGGAACTCGGTCCCGTCGTCGCGAACTTCGTGCTCGCCGACGAGATCAACCGGGCGCCCGCCAAGGTCCAGTCCGCGCTGCTCGAGGTGATGGCCGAGCGGCACGTGACCATCGGCGGCAAGACCTTCCCGATGCCCGAGCCCTTCCTGGTGATGGCCACCCAGAACCCGATCGAGAACGAGGGCGTCTACCCGCTGCCCGAGGCGCAGCGCGACCGCTTCCTCTTCAAGGTCCTCGTCGACTACCCGACGGTCGAGGAGGAGCGCGAGATCGTCTACCGGATGGGCGTGGCCGCCCCCGAGCCCCGCGAGGTGCTCGGCACCGACGACCTCATCCGACTGCAGAAGGCGGCGAGCGGGGTGTTCGTGCACCACGCGCTCGTGGACTACGTCGTGCGCGTCATCGCGGCCACCCGCACGCCGGCGGACCTCGGGCTGACCGACGTCGCGGGCTGGATCTCCTACGGCGCCTCGCCGCGCGCCACCCTGGGCATCATCTCGGCCTCGCGCGCGCTGGCGCTGCTGCGCGGCCGCGACTATGTGGTCCCGCAGGACGTGCTCGAGGTCATCCCGGACGTGCTCCGGCACCGGCTGGTGCTGTCCTACGACGCGCTGGCGGACGAGGTCACGCCGGACGACGTCATCACCAAGGTGCTGCAGACGGTGGGCCTGCCCCAGGTCGCCGCGCAACCGGTCGCGCCGGTGACGCCGGCCGCACCCGCGCCCGCGCAGCCCGCGGCGGTGGGTGGCGCGCAGCGGTGACGAGCCGGTCGGACGGCAACACGACGCTGCCCTCGTTCCGTGCCGGTGAGCTCCGCGACGCCGAACTCACCGCGGCCCTGCGGACGCTCGAGCTGACCGTTCGTCGGCGCCTGGACGGGGTCCTGCACGGAGAGCACCTGGGCCTGATTCCCGGACCGGGCACCGAACCGGGCGACGCCCGGGAATACCAACCCGGCGACGACGTGCGTCAGATGGACTGGTCGGTCACCGCCCGTACGACCCACCCGCACGTGCGCCAGTCGGTCGCCGACCGCGAGCTCGAGACATGGCTGGTGGTGGACCTGTCCGCCAGCCTCGACTTCGGCACCGTCGGCGCCGAGAAGCGGGACCTCGCGGTGGCGGCCGCCGCCGCGGTCGCGCACCTGACCAGCGGCGGCGGTAACCGGATCGGTGCGATCGTGGCGACCGGCGAACGCACGGTGCGCATCCCGGCGCGCGGGGGCAGGCTGCACGCGCACGCGATGCTCCGCACCATCGCGTCCACGCCGCACGCCCCGGACGGGGTCCGCGGCGACCTGCGCGGCGCGATCGAGTCCCTGCGCCGCCCGCAGCGCCGCCGCGGCCTCGCGGTGGTCGTCAGCGACTTCCTCGGACCGATCGACTGGGAACGCTCGCTGCGTGCGCTCTCGGGCCGACACGATCTGCTCGGTGTCGAGGTGCTCGATCCCCGGGACCTCGAACTGCCCGATCTCGGCGAGGTGGTCCTGCACGACCCCGAGACCGGGCGCACCCGCGAGTTCCACACCTCCCCGCAGTTGCGGGCGGACTTCGCGGCGGCGGCCGCGGCCCACCGGGGCACCGTGGAGCAGACGCTGCGCGGATGCGGCGCACCGGTGCTGAGCCTGCGCACCGACCGGGACTGGATCGCCGACGTCGTTCGCTTCGTCGCGGCTCGCAGGCACAGCTATGGTGCTCGGGTGAATCGAGCGCCCCGGCAGTGAGTCCGATCGACTTTGCGTCACCCTGGTGGTTGGCGTTCCTTCTCGTGGTGGCCGCGCTCGCGGTCGGCTACGTGCTCGTCCAACGGGGACGGCGCAAGCGGGTGCTGCGGTTCTCGAACCTCGAACTGCTCGAGAAGGTCGCCCCGGCGCGGCAGAGTCCGTTGCGGCACGTGCCGACCGCACTGGTGCTGTGCGGGTTGCTGCTGCTCACCGTCGCGCTGGCGGGCCCGACATCCGACAAGCGGGTGCCGCGCAACCGCGCGACCGTCATGCTGGTGATCGACGTGTCGCTGTCGATGAAGTCGACCGACGTCAAGCCGACCAGGCTGGCCGCGGCGCAGGAGGCCGCGAAGGCGTTCGCGGACGGGCTGACTCCGGGCATCAACCTCGGGCTCGTCGCATTCGCCGGCACCGCCTCGGTGCTGGTCTCGCCCACCACCAACCGCGAGGAGACGAAGGCCGCGATCGACCACCTGACCCTCGCCGAGCGGACCGCGACGGGCGAGGCGATCTTCACCTCGTTGCAGTCGATCGAGACCCTCGGCGCGGTGCTCGGCGGCGGCGACCAGGTGCCACCCGCACGCATCGTGCTGCTCTCGGACGGCAAGCAGACCGTCCCGAACTTCCCCGACGACCCCCGCGGCGGCTACACGGCGGCGCAGCAGGCGAAGGAGAAGGGTGTGCCGATCTCGACGATCTCGTTCGGGACGTCGTACGGAACGGTCGACATCGGCGACGAGCGGATCGGGGTGCCGGTGGACGATCCGTCGTTGCGGGAGATCGCGAAGCTCTCGGGCGGTACGTTCTTCACGGCGTCGAGTCTCGAGGAACTACGTAACGTGTACGACACCCTCGAGGAGCAGATCGGTTTCGAGACCGTTCGCGGCGATGCCAGCCGCGTGTGGCTGGTGCTCGGGGTACTGTGCACCGCCGCGGGTCTCGGGATGGCGCTGCTGTTGCGACAACGACTCCCGTGAGCTGTTGGCTGCGGTCACGACCAGCTCCGACCCCCATCCGTCAGACGAACACGAACAGATAGGTTGATCGAATGTCGAACCCCTCCACCCCGTCCCGTTCCGTGCTGGTGACCGGAGGTAACCGCGGCATCGGCCTCGCGGTGGCCCAGCGTCTCGTCGCGGACGGTCACAAGGTGGCCGTCACCCACCGCGGGTCCGGGGTTCCCGAGGGCCTGTTCGGCGTCAAGTGCGATGTCACCGACGCGGAGTCGGTGGACCGGGCGTTCTCCGAGGTCGAGGCGCACCAGGGCCCGGTCGAGGTACTGGTGGCCAACGCGGGCATCACCGACGACACGCTGCTCATGCGGATGACCGAGGAGCAGTTCACGAACGTCATCGACGCCAACCTCACCGGTGCCTTCCGCTGCGCCAAGCGGGCCAACCGAGGCATGCTGCGGGGGCGCTGGGGCCGGATGATCTTCCTCGGTTCGGTGGTGGGCATGGCCGGTCAGGCCGGGCAGATCAACTACGCCGCCTCCAAGGCCGGGGTCATCGGCCTGGCGCGCTCGGTGACCCGCGAGCTGGGTTCGCGGTCGATCACCGCAAACGTCGTCGCACCCGGCTTCATCGAGACCGACATGACCGCCGACCTGCCGGAGGACATGAAGGAGATGGCGAAGAAGTTCATCCCGCTGCAGCGCGTTGGCAAGGCCGAGGACGTCGCCGCCGTGGTCAGCTTCCTCGCCTCGGAGGACTCCGCGTATGTCTCCGGCGCGGTCATCCCGGTCGACGGCGGCATGGGCATGGGCCACTAGGTCCGCTCGAAACTTCACCCACACACAGACTTTCATCACAGGAGAAGCGCTATGGGCGGACTGCTCGAAGGCAAGACCATTCTCGTCACCGGCATCATCACGGACGCATCGATCGCGTTCCACACCGCGAAGGTCGCACAGGAGCAGGGCGCCAAGGTGATCATCACCGGCATCCCCGAGCGGCTGCGGCTGATCGACCGGATCGCCAAGCGCCTGCCGCAGGAGGTGCCGCCGGCAATCCCGTTGGACGTGACCGACGAGGAGTCCCTCGGCGCGCTCGCCGACAAGGTCAGTGAGCTGGCACCCGAGGGGCTCGACGGTGTCGTCCACTCGATCGCCTTCGCACCCAGGACCCTGATGGGGCCCGACGCCCTGCCGTTCCTCGAGGGCCCCGGACCTGACGTCGCCAAGGCCTTCGAGATCTCCGCGTGGAGCTATGCCTCCCTGGCGCGCGCCGTGTTGCCGGTCATGAACGAGCGCGGCTCGATCGTCGGTATGGACTTCGATCCGCGGACCGCGATGCCGGACTACAACTGGATGGGTGTGGCCAAGGCCGCGCTGGAGTCGGTGAATCGGTACGTGGCACGGGAAGTGGGCTACGCCAAGAAGATCCGCTCCAACCTGGTGGCAGCGGGGCCGATCAAGACGCTCGCGGCGAAGGCGATCTCGGGAACGGCGACCGACGACGCCAAGAAGCTGAACATGCTGAACGACTACTGGGACGGCGCATCGCCCATCGGCTGGAACGTCGACGAGCCGGGCGTCGTGGGCACCAGCGTCTGCGCGGTGCTGTCGGACTTCCTGCCCGCCACCACCGGTTCGATCATCTACGTCGACGGCGGCGCCAGCCACAACACGTGGTTCCCTGAGAACTTCATGGGCTGACGCGGTGTACGACGCCCTCCTGCTGCTGTCCTTCGGCGGACCCGAGAAGCCCGACGACGTCCGCCCGTTCCTGGAGAACGTGACCAGGGGCAGGGGAGTGCCGCCCGAGCGCCTCGACGCGGTCGTCGAGCACTACCTGCACTTCGGTGGGGTGTCGCCGATCAACGCACTCAACCGGGACATCATCAGCGCGGTGCAGGCCGAGTTCGCCTCCGCCGGAACCGAACTGCCGGTGTACTTCGGCAACCGGAACTGGCATCCGATGGTCGAGGACACCGTCGCTCGCATGCGCGACGACGGTGTCCGCACCGCGTTGGTGTTCCCGACCTCGGCCTGGGGCGGGTACTCGGGCTGCAGGCAGTACCACGAGGACGTCGCCCGCGCCCGCGAGGCGGTCGGCCAGGACGCGCCGACGCTGGTGAAGCTGCGGCAGTACTACGACCACCCGCTGCTGATCTCGGCGTTCGCGGACGCGATCGTCGCCGCGCGCGACCGACTTCCCGAGGACCAGCGGCCGAAGGCCAGGCTGGTGTTCACCGCGCACTCGGTGCCGGTCTCCGCCGATGCGTCGGCGGGACCGCCGGCCGACGGCGGCAGGCTCTACAGCCGGCAGGTGGCCGAGGCCGCACGGCTGTGCGCGGAGGCCGTCGGGGCGGGGGACTACGACCTGGTCTGGCAGTCCCGTTCGGGCCCACCGCAGGTGCCGTGGCTCGAGCCGGACATCTGCGACCACCTGGACGCGCTGTCGGCGTCCGGTACCGAGGCGGTCGTGGTGTGTCCGGTCGGGTTCGTGTCCGATCACCTCGAGGTCATCTGGGACCTCGACACGGAGGCCAAGGACCGTGCCGCCGAACTCGGCCTCGGCTACGTGCGGGTCGGTACGCCGGGGACGGATCCGCGTTTCGCGCAGCTG
This sequence comes from Rhodococcus sp. NPDC059234, assembly GCF_042754225.1. Lineage (NCBI taxonomy): Bacteria > Bacillati > Actinomycetota > Actinomycetes > Mycobacteriales > Nocardiaceae > Rhodococcus > Rhodococcus sp. NPDC059234. The sequence goes on along the minus strand of NZ_JBHZAH010000058.1, from coordinate 18,073 downwards.
ATTTCGGCCCTGGTCAACGAGCAGACACGGGGCGAGCCGGCGCGCCGGTTGGGGTCCGAGCCGCTGTACGGCGCCGGGGTCGACGGCGCGCTGTGTGCCACGCGTTGCTGCGAGCCCGCACGGCGACCGACCCGCTGACCCAGACGGGGTGGTGCGCATCCGCAGGCGACTGCACTTCCGCTGTCTGCTTCGGTGGACGAAACCCCAGACTTGAACCGTTCCGACCTGGGAATTCGCGGTCGCAGCTCTGGTCCCGGAGCTGTTCGGATGCGACGATGGTGTCATCGCCGGTGCGTGTGCGCACCGCGGGAGGTAGTCATGTTCCGTCGCACCCTTGTAGCGGCCATTTGTGCGGTCGCCGCCGTCACCGCGTCGCTCGGCGCCGCGCCCGCGGCGTTCGCCGCGACACAGCAGACCTACTTCAGCAATCCGACGGACGACCCCAAGCAGCAGCCCTTCTGCAACGATCAGGCCGCGCTCGCCAACAACCTGGTGGACAAGGGTGACCAGACCCGGGCCGACCAGGTCGTGTCCACCGCCAACATGAGCGGCTGCCGCATCTACACCTTCCAGTCCCCGCAGCCCGGCAAGTAGGCGCTACATCGTCCAGGCGAACCGGAATCGCTCCGCGACCTCCGCCGGAGGGGTGCGGCCGTACTCGCTCAACTCGTACCCCTTCACCGCGAGCAGGGCTTCGAGCAGGAGCGGTTCGAACACGTCCCCGGCCAGCCGCGAGGTCCGCAGTCGACCGAGCAGGTCCGCCGGCAGGCTCGGCAGCAGTGCAACGCCGGCGGCGCGGCGCTCCTCCTCGGACAGCTGTGCCGGGTTGACCGCGACTTCGGGTGGCAGCGGCAGTTCGCCCTCGATCCCGGCGAGCGCGGCCCCGAGGATCGTCGCGCCCGCGAGATACGGGTTCGCCGACGCGTCGATGGGTTTGACCTCGAGGTGCGCGCCGCGCGGATTGCCGGGCGTGTCCGCGCACAGGCGGACCGCGGCCTCCCGGTTCTCGAGTCCCCAGCAGGCGTAGGCGCCGCCCCAGGTGTTCGGCTGCAGTCGCAGGTGCGAGAGCGCGGACCCGGCGAGCACGAGCACGAAGTCGGGGAGGGCGGCGAGGATCCCGGCGACGGCGCGAGCGCCGGGTGTGGTCAGTCCGTGCGGCCCGTCTCCGCCGGAGAACAGAGGCCGGTCCTCGCGATGCAGGGAGAGGTGGTGATGTGCTCCGTTGCCGGCGGCGTCGGCGACGGGCAGAGGCGCGAACGAGGCTCGCAGGTCGTGGGCGCGCGCGGTCCGACTGACGAGAATCCGTGCGAGGACAGCGTTGTCGGCGGCGGTCACCGGGTCGGCGGGGCCGAGCGAGATCTCGAACTGGTTGAGCCCGTACTCGGCGTGGACCTGCTCCACGGTCAGGCCTGCCGTCGTTGCGGCGTCGAGCAGGTCCCGTACGAACCCGTCCTGGCGGAGGGCGGCGTTCACACCGTAGGCCGACCATTCCTGCGGGCCGAGCGCGTCGAAGAGGGTGAACTCGACCTCGTGACCGATCCGGGCCGTGAAACCCTCCTCGGCCAGTCGCTCGGTGGCGCGGCGGAGGGTTCGGCGCGGGCAGACGGGCCACGGCTGCCCGTCCTGGTCGTGAAGATCGGCTGGCGCCCAGTACGTTCCGCCGCCGAGGTCCCGCAGGTCGTCGCGGTCGATCCGCAATCGAAGATCCCCGACGACCGACAGCGACGGCGTGAAGGCGATGTGGTTGTCGATGCAGAAGACATTCCAGCAAGGCGACGCGCCCGCACCGGACTCCACGAACGTCGACAGCCGCGCGACCGGCATGACCTTCGCCCGGGAGACGCCGGCCATGTCCACGACCGAGCCGACGACCGTGCCGTGCGGGTCGAGTGCGTCGGGTGACGGCGAGCCCGGCACGGTCAGAACACCTCGCCGAATGCGGTGAGGTTCGCCAGTGCGTTCTGCACGTCGAGCTGAATGTTGTCGTACCCGTTGACGGCCTGGATGTAGGTGAGATAGCGGGTCATCGACGCCGCGCTCTGCTGCTGGTACGACGGCGGTAGGGGAGCGGCCAACTGCCCGGGCAGGTACTGCGACATCAACTGCGCCGCCATCGCCTTCGCCCGGGGGTCGTCGTCGAAGGTGTTGTCGAGTTCGGCGCGTCCGCGGTCGGTCGCGTAGTCGTAGAACTCGTACTGGAAGGTCGACGGATCGACGTAGGCGGTGTCGCCGAACCATCCCGAGTACACCGCGACCTTCGCCTCGGGCGTGCGCATGACGTAGATGTGCTGCGGGGACCGGTTCCAGATGACCGCCTGTGGGGCATGCTCATTGGTGGCGAACACGACGTGGTCGCGGCCGGGCGCCGCGGCGCTGCGCAGCACCGAAACCAGGTCGAGCCGCTCGGCGTACATCTCCGCGAGGTCGCCCGCCATCCAGCTTCGGTCGCCGTAGCCCAGCGTTGCGAGCATCGGCAGCACGTCGACGCTGGACGTGAGTTGGTTGCGGAGGGTGTCGGTGTCGCCGGTGAAGCGGCCGGTCGGGTCCGCGACGATCAGCGGAATGTGGAAGGCCTCGTCGTAGGCGGTGGCGAGCTTGCCGGAGACGAATCCGTGCGCGCCTGCGTACTCGCCGTGGTCGGAGGTCATCACGAAGACGGTGTTGCGGGCGACGTCCTCGGGCAGCGCGTGCAGGACCGTCCCGATGTGGTCGTCGACCATCGACAACACCTGGGTGTAGCTGTCGAGAGCGCGTTCCCAATAGGTGTACGGCGCGCACGCGATGTTCCGCTTCGGGTCGGTGCCGTCGCCGTAGGGCTGGATGTAGAAGTTCGTGGCGTTGGCCTGGTCGTCGGTGACCCCGCCCCACACGAGCGCCTGGAACTCGCGCGCAAAGGTCTGCGTCGTCGGCTTCGCCTTCAGCGCGGAGGCGGGCTCCCAGTTCGGCGGGACCGGTGCGTATCCGACGCGGGGCGGGTCGGACTCGATGCCCGCGACCGGGGACCACGTTCGTGCCGGGGTCAACGGGGGCTGGTGGTTCTGGTAGACGGAGGTGTAGCGCTCCGGCTCCGTGCCTGCCCAGAAGAACTGCTTGTCGTGTGGGTTGACGAAGCTGACGGTCAAGCAGAACGGACTCTGGTCGGGGCGCCGGTTCGCGAGCCAGGCGGCGCCCTGCTGTGCGATCGCGCCGTCGAAGTTGATGCCGTCTCCGTTGTCGCCGACGATGTCGGGCATCGTCAGTCCCTGGAACCCGTACGCCTCCAGGTATCCCTCGCCGACACCCGCGTCCTGGTCCGGCGACGGGGACAGGTGCCACTTGCCGACATATGGCGTCTCGTACCCGGCCTGCCGCAGGATCTTGCCGTAGGTGGGAAACCCCCGCCCCAGCGCCGGTGACGGCACCGGGGCGCTGCGGGTGCCCGTCCGCGTCTGCAGCAGCCAGGTCTGCATTGGATACAGACCGGTGGCGAAGCAGGCCCGGCCCGGACTGCACGCCACTCCCGCGGTGAAGTGCTGACCGAACTTCACGCCGGGTGCCCACAGGCTGTGCAGGTTCGGCATGAACCGCCGGAGGAACCCGTCGGGTGTGCTGACGCCCGCGGGGAAGACCTGTGGGAATCGCATCTCGTCGACGACGATGAACACGATGTTGGGCTGGATGTAGCCGCCGCGGGCGGCGGCTGTCCGCTCGGCGGCGTCCGCGCGCTTGTCGAACAGGTCGGTCAGGACGGTGACGCCGCCCACGACGGCCGCGGCGCCGGTCATGAACCGGCGCCGGTCGATCCGATGATCGGTGTGCTCTGCGGACATTGCGGCACCTCTTCGGAGTAGACCCCCGAGTTCGGTTTACTCCGGTCGTCGGCCGGGCACAGCGTTTTGGGCGATCGGGATGGGTGTCCGCGCGCAGTTCACGCGCGTAGAGTCCTGAGCGTTGGGACTGGGAGGCATCTTTCGTGATGCGAACTGATGGCGACAACTGGGACATTGTCAGCAGCGTGGGCCGCACCGCGTTGGGTGTGGCGACATTCCGGGCGCTCGAGACGGCCCGGCCGGATGCGCTGATCGAGGACGAGTTCGCGAGGTGGTTCGTCGAAGCGGCCGCCGACCCCCACTTCGTCGGCTTGCTGGCTGACCCGTCCCCGCTCGAGGACACGCCGTTCTTCTTTCCCGGATTCATGGGCATCCGGACCAAGTTCTTCGACGGCTTCTTCCTGTCGGCCGCGGCCGCGGGAGTGTCGCAAGCGGTGATTCTCGCCGCCGGGCTGGACGCGCGGGCCTACCGGCTCGACTGGCCGGCAGGCGCCACCGTGTTCGAAGTCGATCAGTCGAAGGTACTCGAGTTCAAGAACGAGGTGCTCACCGAGCACGGTGCTCACGCGAAGGTGGATCGGCGCCCGGTCGCCGTTGATCTGCGCGACGACTGGCCCGCGGCACTGGCCGGGGCCGGCTTCGACCCCGGCAGGCCGTCCGCCTGGTCGGCGGAGGGGCTGTTGCCGTACCTGCCCGGCGCCGCGCACGACGCGCTCTTCGAACGGATCGACGGTCTCTCGGCGCCGGGCAGCAGGCTCGCCGTGGACGGGTTCGGAAACGGAGCTGACCTGCGGCGCTTCGAGGCCATCCGGGAGAAGTACTTTCCCGTCAACCCGTTCGGTGACATGGACGTGGCGGAACTGTTCTACGAGGACGAGCGGGCCGATCCGGCGGTGTGGCTCACCGGGCACGGGTGGTCGGTGGATCCCTTCACGCTGCTCGAACTCGCGGCCGACTACGGCGTACCGGTGCCGCCGCTGCCGGAGGAACTCGCCGACCTGACGACCCGGTCGACGTACGTGACCGCGGAGAAGTAGGGAGGCGTCACGGCCTCGGCAGTGCGGCCTGGACACTCGCGCTGACCGCCGCCAGCCGGGCCCTGCGCACCGCCGACCACAGGGGCCGCAGCGTCTCCTCCCTGGCCGCGGCACCGGCGGCGCTCTGAGCGCGACCGCTGGAATCCCCGGCGACGGTCAGGATGGCCGCGACCTGGTCCGCGGTGTCGAAGATCCTCAGGGCGCGGACGGGTGTCGACCGGGGTTGGCCGTGGTGCGCGAGGTCGGCCAGCGTCTCGGCGATCCGCGTCCGCGGATCGGTGTCGTCCCGGGCGTAGCCGCCCTGCATGGAGGCCAACGCCTCGGCCGCCTCCCGGACCGCTCGGCGCAGCTCGAACTCAGCCTCGCCCAGGCCGATCTGATCTGACTCGCCGGGCAGGGCCTGAATCGGAAAGACCGTCCACCGCAACACGTCCGGGCCTTCGATCGTCGGGACCAGTCCGAGCCCCGGACGACCGGCCGCGCCGACCAGCACGCCCTGCCCGGACTCGATCGCGGCGCCGGCGAAGGTGGTGCCGACCGGCAGTCCGCGGACGTCGCCCGCCGCGGGCAGGACCAGCGCGACCGACGCCTCGGGGTCCTCGGTGGTCAGTCGCCGCACCGCACGCAGCAGCAGGACGGGACCGGCGTCCTCGGGGTCAGGCCAGGGGAGGTCCCACTGCACAGCGGCCTCGGCGTCGCCGGCACCCACCAGGTGCATCGGCGCCCACGCCTGTACGGCGTCGATGACGTCGTCCGGCGAGCACGCGCCGGCGAGCCACGCGGCGGCCCACATGACAAGGGTGGAACTGGGACAGGACACGGTATTCCAGCATAGGTCGGCGTGGCGGAACCGTGCCATCGGCGGGGTGTCCTAGCGTTGACGGCCGTGAGTGCACGCGACATGTACGGCGGAAACATCTTCAACGGTCACACCCGCAGCAGGCGCCCCGAGTACCCGAAGGTGCCCGCGGACAAGGGCCTGGTCGTCGAGGATGCGGGCACCGGCTACTGCGGGGCGGTCGTCGGCATGGAGAAGACGTACGACGGCGACTACGTCCGGCTCGAGGACGGGCGGGGGCAGACCCGGCTGTTCGCCATGAGGCAGGCCGCGTTCCTGATCGACGGCAAGGCCGTGACCCTGGTCCGGCCGACCGCGCCGAGGAAGCCCGCCGCGGCGACCCGGTCCGCGTCGGGCTCGACCAGGGTCGAGGGGCTGCGTGCGCGGACCGCGTTGCCCAGCCGGATCTGGGTCGAGGGCATCCACGACGCGGCGCTGGTCGAGCGGGTGTGGGGGCACGACCTGCGGGTCGAGGGCGTCGTCGTCGAGCACCTCGAGGGTCTGGACAACCTCGCGGACCGGCTGGCCGAGTTCGAGCCGGGCCCGGGACGCAAGGTCGGGGTGCTGGCCGACCATCTGGTCGAGGGTTCCAAGGAGTCCCGGATGACCCAGAACCTCGGCCCCTACGTGATGGTGACCGGTCACCCGTACATCGACGTGTGGGAAGCGGTGCGGCCCAAGGCTGTCGGCATCACAGCCTGGCCGAAGATCCCGCGCGGCGAGGACTGGAAGACCGGCATCTGCCGGGAACTGGGATGGGGGACGCCGCAGGACGGGTGGCGTCGGGTCTACGGCGCGGTGTCCAGTTTCCGGGACCTCGAGTCGCCGCTGATCGGGGCGGTCGAGCGACTGGTGGACTTCGTCACCGTCGACTGACGCCGGGAACCGAATCGCGGCCCCGGCCGCCGGGACGCCGATTCTGGTTAGATGGTGTCGTGACAGCGATAATCTGGCTGGTAGCAGGGGTATTGCTTGCCGCGGCCGAAGCGCTGACGGGAGATTTCTTCCTGTTGATGCTGGCCGGCGGCGCGCTGGCGACCGCAGGAGTCACCGCGGTGACGGACCTGCCGGTGTGGATCGACGCGGTGATCTTCGCCGTGGTGTCGCTGGCGCTGATCCTCGGTGTCCGGCCCGCGCTGCTGCGCCGGTTCTCGAAGCCGCCGCTGCTGCCGACCAACGTCGAGGCGTTGCCCGGGAAGCATGCGCTGGTGCTCGAGGAGGTCGCCGAGCACGGCGGCCAGGTCAAGCTCGACGGTCAAGTGTGGACGGCGCGGGCGCTCGACGCGACCGAGGTCTACCCGCCCGGAACCACGGTGACCGTGATGGAGATCGACGGCGCCACCGCCGTCGTGTGGCGGGTTCCGTAGATGTCTGCTGGTCCCGAAGTGACTGGAGGGGAACGCACGTGGCTGCACTGATAGTTCTTGCCGTGATCGTGGTGCTGGTGGTGATCGTCGTGGCGAAGTCCGTCACGCTGGTCCCCCAGGCCGAGGCTGCGGTCATCGAACGGCTCGGCCGTTACGCCAAGACGGTGTCCGGACAGCTGACGTTCCTGGTCCCCTTCGTGGACCGGGTCCGGGCCAAGGTCGACCTGCGCGAGCGGGTGGTCTCCTTCCCGCCGCAGCCGGTGATCACGCAGGACAACCTGACCGTGTCGATCGACACCGTCGTCTACTTCCAGGTGACCAATCCGCAGGCCGCGGTGTACGAGATCAACAACTACATCGTCGGTGTCGAGCAGCTCACCACGACGACGCTGCGCAACGTGGTCGGCGGCATGACCCTGGAGGAGACGCTGACCTCGCGTGACTCGATCAACGGGCAATTGCGCGGCGTCCTCGACGAGGCGACCGGGCGATGGGGCCTGCGGGTGGCTCGGGTCGAGCTCAAGAGCATCGACCCGCCGCCGTCGATCCAGGAGTCGATGGAGAAGCAGATGAAGGCGGACCGCGAGAAGCGGGCCACCATCCTGACGGCCGAGGGTCATCGGGAATCGGCGATCAAGACGGCCGAGGGCGACAAGCAGTCCCGGATCCTCGCGGCCGAGGGCGCCAAGCAGGCCGCGATCCTCACCGCCGAGGGCGAGCGGCAGTCCCGAATCCTGCGCGCGCAGGGTGAGCGCGCGGCGAAGTACCTGCAGGCGCAGGGGCAGGCGAAGGCGATCGAGAAGGTGTTCGCGGCGATCAAGGCGGGCAAGCCGACCCCTGAACTGCTTGCGTATCAGTACCTTCAGACCCTGCCGCAGATGGCGCAGGGGGACGCGAACAAGGTGTGGCTGGTGCCGAGCGATTTCGGCGACGCGCTGAAGGGCTTCGCGAAGACGCTCGGCGCACCCGGCGACGACGGCGTGTTCCGCTACGAAACCACCGCCGAGGCGCCCGCCGCACCGGTCGACGACTCCGACGAGGTCGCGGACTGGTTCGAGACGAAGACCGACCCGTCGGTGGCCCGTGCCGTGGCCGCGGCGGAGGCGGTGGCCAGGCAGCCGGTGGACACCTCGCTCATGCCCGAGCACCAGCTCGAGCCGAAGCATCGGGAGGCAGACGAGCTACCTTCGGGTTTCGCGGAACCCGGTGAGCAGTTGCCGCCGGGGCAGTAGGAGCCGGCGAACTCGACCCGATGATTGGAGGAGAGTCGCGTGAAGACCCCGTTCCCGCCCGGACCGCGGATGCCGGCAGCCGCTCAGACGATCCTGTTCCAGCGTCGTCGAGCACAGTTCCTTCCCGCCATGGCCCGCCGTTACGGTGACGTCTTCTCCCTGCGAGTGCCGCCCTACGCCGACCGCCTCGTCGTGTTCTCCCGCCCCGAGCACATCAAGGAGATCTTCGCTGCTGGTCCCCAGGACCTGCACGCCGGCGAGGGAAACCAGATCCTCGGAGTGGTCATGGGCGAGCACTCCCTGCTCCTGACCGACGAGGACGAGCACGCGCGCGCTCGCCGGCTGCTCATGCCCGCGTTCAGCGGCGCCTCGATTCGTGGCTATCAGGACGTCGTGGCGGGCATCGCAGCCAAGGAGGTCGGCTCGTGGGAGGCAGGGGCGGAGGTGACCACCCTGGACCGGATGAACGCCCTCACGCTCGAAGTCATCATGCAGGTGGTGTTCGGGGTCGGCGACGACGTCACCCGCGCCCGGCTCGCACCGCGTCTGCACCAGATCGTCAACCTCAACCCGTTGGTCTTCGTCGGCGCTGCGATGCCTCGGCTCCGTCGATTCGGACCGTGGAAGCGCTTCCAGGACAACAAGAGAGAAGTCGATACGCTCCTCTACTCCGAGATCGCGGACCGCAGACGCGCACCGGACCTCGCCGAGCGCAGCGATGTCCTTTCTCGGCTGCTCCACGTCGGTGCAGGTGACGACGACGACCCGCCGCTCTCCGACGCCGAGCTCCGTGACCAGCTGGTCACGCTGTTGCTCGCGGGACACGAAACCACCGCCTCAGCTCTGTCGTGGGCCCTCTACGAACTCGCCGCCAACCCCGAGATCCAGCGGCACGCTGCCGAGGCCGCGCTCGGGGGCGAGGACAAACAGCTCGAGGCGGTGATGAAGGAGGCGATGCGCCTGCACACGGTGATCGCGTCCACCGCCCGCAAGCTCACCCAGGACCTGACGATCGGCGGTTGGCAGTTGCCGGCGGGCACCGTGGTCAACACCTCGATCCTGCTCGCCCATCGCAGCGGCGAAAACTATCCCGACACAGCACAATTCCGGCCGTCGAGATTCCTGGAGGGGGAGGTGGCGCCGAACACCTGGCTCCCGTTCGGCGGCGGAGTCCGCCGCTGCATCGGCGCCGGCTTCTCGGTGATGGAGGGCACGACCGTGCTGCGCGAGATCCTCACCCGCTACCGGTTGTCGCTCCCTGAGGCGGCCAGGTCCGAGCGTGGACGGGTGCGCAACATCACCAACGTTCCGGCGGGCAAGGCTCGGATCGTCGTCACGCCTCGGTGAACAGTGCGTCGTCGTCGCCGATTCTCCAGCGACGGCGACCGGACCGGCCACGAATGTGCGGTGGATTCGCCCTCGGATCCTAAATGTCGGCCGAGATCGCGGCGCGGACCGGTTGGCGCAGAATCGTCTTCAGCCTCTCCGGGGCCGTCTTGCGGGCGTCGCTGAGGTAGATCTCGTGGTGATCGCCGTTGAAGGTCAGGCCGTGCTCCGGCATGAACTCGTCGTGCAGCCGGGCCAGGGTGGGCCCCTCGTCGTCGTAGGGGCCGCGATGCAGAATCTGCACACATCGACCCTCGGCGAGGGTGATCTGGCGTAGGCGTTCGAGGGCCGGGAGATCCTTCTTGGCGGCGGCCGCCGTACGCGCCTGCTCGATGTCGTCGGCGGTGATCCACTCCGGCTGCGCGATCATCATCGTCCAGTCCCAGCCGTCCTTCGCGCGGGTGACGAAGGCGCTCGGATCTGCGGCCCGCCAGAGGCCTTCGAGCGGTGCGACGACGAGATCGCGGCCGTGTGTTTTCTTGCTCGCGAACTTGATCGTGTACGCGGTCGCGTACAACGCCTCGACGGCGGCGGTGTACTCGACTGACGTGTTCGGGTCGCCGTGGCCGTCGACCGCGATGTACGTCATCTCCGGGACGTCGACGGTGACGAAGGCCTTCGCGGTCGGTCCGTACAGGTTCTTGTGTGCCTTCTTGATGTCGTACTTGTCCATGTCGGCGCCTTTCTTGCGTGCGAGGACCTGTTCGGCCCAGTGGATGTCGGCCCGGATCATCGCCTCGGCGTAGTCGAAGAGGGCGTCGGCCTGATCGGGGAGTGGTGACTGCCGGAGCCGTTGCTCACGCAGCTCGTCGAGCTGCGCCCCGAGCCGGGCCACCCGGCTTCGCAGTCGGTCGGTGACCGCCGGTGAGCCCAGGTCGGGGCTGTTGGCAATGCCGATCAGGACGCGTGCCCGGATCGGGTCGAGGGAGTCGATGGCGTCGAGTGTCTGCGCCGACACCGACGTGTGGCCGTGGCCCGTGAGCCGGTATGTCACCCGCCGCGAACGGGTCTCGGTCGAGGGAACGGGTTCGATGAGCCCGTTCCGGGCGAGCTTGTCGAGGAGGTAGTAGATCGAGGAGAAGCCCAGCGACGTCCACTCGCGCATGCCCCGGTCCTCGATCACACGGTCGAGGTCGTAGCCGTGCCGGGGTTGCTCGGACAGGAGCCCGAGCAGGGTCAGTTCGGCGTCGGTCAGGGGATCGGTCACGCGACTACTCTAGCGCTGGAGTAGTCGGGCGTCGAGGGGGACGGGTACGGGCCCTGGGGACCTGCTCAGGTGATGAGCGCCTTGGCGACGCCGCACACCGCGACCGCCCACAGCACTGACGTGAAGGTTCCGATGATGAACTGCTCGGAAGCGTTCGGTTCGCGCAGTTCGGGATACCGTGCCAGCCCCTTGACCGCGAGCACGACGGCGAGACCCTCCGGCCAGCCCGCGAGAATCGCGACGGCCACCGCGGTGCGCTCGAGCACTCCGATGGTCCGGCCGCCGCGCAGCGGTCCGGGGCTCGCGGGCGATTCGCCGGCCGCCGGTCCCGCGTCGGGCTGGCGCTTGGCGATCCGGAACGCGGCGCGGGCCAGGGGAGCGCCACCGGTCGCGGCCGCGGCCACCGCTGTCACCAGCGTGGCGCCCAGTGCGAATCCCTTGACGGGATGGGTGCCGGTCGCGGCGAGGGCGGCCCCGCCCAGCGCCAGTGACGCGACGGCTGGGCTGATCCACAGCGGGATCCTGTTACTCGCCAAGGCCACCGGAGTCACTGCGGCCAGGCCGAGCAGGATCAGGGCGAGTGCGGTCATCGGTCGGCGTCCTCCAGTAGTCGCTCGGCGAGCCGCCGGCCGGCCGCTTCCGCCTGCCAGCCTGCCACCGACAGGCGTTGCGAGACTGCCTGTTTGCTGATCCCGAGCCGCTCGGCGGCCTCCGCCTGGGTGAGCCCGTCTCGCATCGCCGCGACCGCGGACCGGCCGGCGTCCGACCGTCGCGACACCAGCAGCGTCAGCAGCATCACGGCGGCTTCGGCGTCGGCAGCGCGACGATCGTCGGACCGTTCCGGGCCCTGCACCGAGACCGCTCCCGGCAGGTTCTTCGCCCGTTCGACCGCGATCCGGGCCGCCTCGAAGGCCGGCCCTCGACCGGCTCGAGTGCTGGGGGGAAGCGGCGTCTCGACCGGTCCGACGCCGATGCCGACGCTCCACTGTCCGCGGGCGGCGAGGTCGAGGGCGAGGTCGAGGGCGAGCGCGGCGTCGTCGGTGACTGCCTGCACCTCGTCGCCGGCCGTGCGTTCGAACGGACGCACCAATTCGGCGGCCGCGAACTCGTCGAGCAGCGGTGCCACCCGGTCGACGTCACGTCGGCTGCCTCGTTGGTCGACGGTCAACACGAACATCTGTCAAGGCTAGAAGCTTGAGAATTCAAAATCAAGGTTTGAGGCTTTACAACGCGCTTGCCAGTGCCGAGGCTTGACCGCTAGGCCTCGGACGCGACCTCGCCTGCCCGCTCCCGCGACTGCTCGAGCGTCGTGGCAGGACCGGCCGGCACCCCCATGCGGGCATCGAGCACCAGGCCGAGCGCGCCGATCACGATGCACACCGCGGACAGTGCGAGCAGCGCCGGATCGGTGTCCCCGCCCAGCGCGTTGCCCAGCACCACGACGCCGATGGTGCCCGGCACGATCCCCACGAGCGTCGCGAGGATGTACGGAACGAACCGGATCGAGGAGACGCCGCTGCAGTAGTTGATCACCGAGAACGGCACCGGCGCGATCAGCCGCAACGACCCCACCGCGAGCCAGCCACGCCGGGCCAGGCGATCGTCGACCTTCTGGATCGCCGGATGTGTCAGCCGGGCGGCGACGACGTCCCGCCCCACCGCGCGCACCAACAGCAAGGCCAGCGCGGCGCTGAGCGTGGTCGCGGCGACCGCGATCAGCACCCCGGTCGCCGCGCCGAACAGCAGGCCGGCCGTGACCGTGAAGACGGTGCGGGGGACTGGCGCCACGGTGACCACCGCGTGCACGGCGAAGAAGGCCAGCGGGAAGGCCGGGCCCATCGACCGGGACCAGTCGCGCATCTGCTCGACCGACGGATGCGGGGCCAACAACGCGATCGCGCACAGCGCCACGATCAGCAGCAGTGCCCCGATCGTCCTCGGGTCACGCAGGCGCCGTCTCACGGCTGCCAAGGCTACCTGCGCCCCGGTCGGTGCGCTGATCAGTCCAGCGCCGTCTCGTCGGACTCGCGACGGCAGGTGACGGTCGCGACCCCGCACGTGCGGCCGACGCCGTCCCGGCCGGTGACCTGCACCACCGACACCCGCCGTCCGGCCCGGACCACCTCGGCGTCGAAGACGGCGGGACGGTCGAGGGTGACGGGCCGGAAGAAGTTGATCCGCAGGGAACTGGTCTGCATCGCGGAGGAGCCCCCGCTGCCGCTGAGTGCACTCCCGACGAGGTCGTACGCGCAGGCCTGGATCCCGCCGTGCATGACGCCGATCGAGTTGGCCAGCGACCGGTCCGCGGGCACCGTCAGTCGGGCACCGGTCTCGGTGCGTTCGAGGTGCCCGCCGATCAGTTCGATCGGTGGCGCAGACGGTCCGTCGACGGCCTCGACGTGGTCGGCGACCGCGCCGCCTCGGGTCGGTTCGACACCGTCGACGAAGTTCCCCCACGCGGTGCCCGTCGCGATCGGGATACCGGCGCCGTCGACCACCCGCACCGAGCTCAGCCCGCCGTCCGCATCGAGCCGTTCGAGGCGGCTCTCCGCCGTCAGTCGGCGGCCCTGCCAGCCGCTCGGCCGCACGAAGTCCACCGACAGTTCCGCACTGACGAGTCCGGACCGACTGCCCTTGTGCTCGAACAAGGTGAAGCCGAGGATGTCGTCGAGCAGGACGCCCAGCGCCGCCGTCGACACCGGCCCGGATCCGGGGGCGAGGTCCATCGTCATCTGATTTCGACCGTCGACGCGGACCGGCGGGCCCACCCGGAACAGGCCTTGCGGCGTGCGAAGCGGGGCCGGGGCAGTGGCCCCGCTGATACTCATGGCGCGAGGTTACCGAAGGGTAGGTGATCCACGCGATAACGCCCGAATCCGTGCGGCTAGCATCACAGAACAATGACTGTGTCCGAATATCGAGAGGAAGCAGACACCGTGTCACAAGCTCCTGTGTCACACGCTTCACAGGCCGAGGAAGCTGCCCGCGACTACGCGGCCTGGCAGCAAGCGGTGGCCGCGGTGCTCGCGAAGGCCCGTCGGGTCGACGTCTCCGAGCTGCCCGCAGACCCGGAACGACTCCTCGACACCACCACCTACGACGGCGTCACCGTCGCGCCGCTCTACACGCGCCGCGACGAGACCCCCGAAACCGCGCTGCCCGGCGCGTTCCCCTTCGTCCGCGGTCGCGACGCGCACCGCGACGTGAACCGCGGCTGGCAGGTCAGTGCCGCCTTCGGTGCCGGTGAGTCCGAGCCGAAGGTCGTCAACCAGGCGATCCTGGACGGCCTCGAGAACGGCATCAGCGCGATCTGGCTGCAGGTCGGCGGCGACGGGCTGTCGGCGGAATCCCTCGCGGCCGCGCTCGACGGCGTGCTGCTCGACCTCGCCCCGCTGACGCTCGACGCCGGCGTGCGCGCCGTCGCCGCCGCAGAGCAGGTGCTCGCGGTGATCGACGCTCGCGCGGCCGCCGGTGACGGCGTCACCGACCGTGCCTCGGTCGCGGTCAGTCTCGGTGCTGCCCCGCTCACCAGCCGGTTCGCCGGACACGCCGACGTCGACCTCGCCGAGGCCGTCGCGTTGGCGCGCACCGCTGCCGACCGCGCCGAGACCGTCCGCGCGATCACCGTCGACGGCACCGCGTTCCACAATGCGGGCGCCTCCGACGCGGAGGAGCTCGGTGCCGCCGTCGCGGCCGGGATCGAGTACCTTCGCGCACTCGTCGATTCCGGTGTGACGATCTCGAAGGCGTTGGGGCAGGTCGAGTTCCGGCTCGCCGCCACCGACGACCAGTTCCAGACCATCGCCAAGTTCCGGGCCGGCCGCCAGCTGTGGGCCCGCATCGCGCAGGTGTGCGGCGCCTCCGAGTTCGGTGGCGCACCGCAGCACGCGGTCACCTCCGCCGCGATGATGACCCAGCGCGATCCGTGGGTGAACATGCTGCGCACCACCCTCGCCGCGTTCGGTGCCGGCGTCGGCGGCGCCGACTCGGTCACCGTGCTGCCGTTCGATGTGGCCGTCCCCGCGGGCACCCTCGACACCTCGGCGTCCTTCGCCGCCCGCATCGCCCGCAACACCCAGCTGCTGCTGCTCGAGGAGTCGCACCTCGGCCGCGTGCTCGATCCGGGTGCAGGATCCTGGTACGTCGAGGACCTCACCGCCTCGATCGCGGCGAAGGCGTGGGAGTTCTTCCAGCAGATCGAGGCCGACGGCGGATTCGCCGCGGCGCTCGAGTCGGGACTGGTCGCCGACCGCATCGCCGCCACCCGGGAGCAGCGCGCATCCGACATCGCGCACCGCAAGACCGCGGTCACCGGCGTCAACGAGTTCCCCAACCTCGCCGAGGCCCCGCTCGCCGACGGCCAGTCGCCGCTCGCCGGTGTGGCGCGCTACGGCGCGGCGTTCGAGGCCCTGCGGGACCGCTCCGACGTGTTCCTCGCCGAGCACGGCCATCGGCCGAAGGTGCTGCTCGCGGCGCTCGGTCCGGTCGCGGAACACAACGGCCGCACGACCTTTGCCTCGAACCTGCTCGCCTCCGGCGGCATCGAGGCGGTCAACCCGGGCACCCTCGACCTGGCGACCGTGACCGGCATCGTCCGGGACTCGGAGACCACCGTCGCGGTGCTCTGCGGCACCGACAAGCGGTACGGCACCGACGGCGTGCCCGCGGTCGACGCGCTGCGCGCGGCGGGTGTCACCACCGTGCTGCTCGCCGGACCGGAGAAGACCTTCGCCGACGCGGAGGGCGCGGACCGTCCCGACGGTTTCCTCACCGCCCGCATTGACGCGGTCTCGGCGCTGTCCGAGCTGCTCGACACCCTGGGAGCGAAATGAGCATCCAGCACGAGATCGGCAGCTTTGCCGACGTGCCGCTGACCGACCCCGACTTCCCGGCCCCGTCCGCGCCGACCGAGGCCGAGGTCGCCGCGCACATCGAGGAAGCCGCCAAGGCGAACAACTACGCCGCCGAGGACGTGGTGTGGTCGACGCCCGAGGGCATCGACGTCAAGCCGGTGTACACCAAGGCGGACCGCGACGCGGCCCAGGCCTCGGGCTACCCGCTCGACAGCTTCCCCGGTGCGGCCCCGTTCCTGCGCGGCCCGTACCCGACTATGTACGTCAACCAGCCGTGGACCATCCGTCAGTACGCCGGGTTCTCCACCGCGGCGGAGTCCAACGCCTTCTACCGTCGCAACCTGGCGTCCGGTCAGAAGGGCCTGTCGGTCGCCTTCGACCTGGCGACCCACCGCGGCTACGACTCCGACCACCCGCGCGTGCAGGGTGACGTCGGTATGGCGGGTGTCGCGATCGACTCGATCCTCGACATGCGTCAGCTCTTCGACGGCATCGACCTGTCCCAGGTGTCGGTGTCGATGACCATGAACGGCGCGGTGCTGCCGATCCTGGCGCTGTACGTCGTCGCCGCGGAGGAGCAGGGCGTCACGCCCGATCAGCTGGCCGGAACCATTCAGAACGACATTCTGAAAGAGTTCATGGTCCGCAACACCTACATCTACCCGCCGAAGCCGTCGATGCGGATCATCTCCGACATCTTCGGGTACACCAGCGCGAAGATGCCGAAGTTCAACTCGATCTCGATCTCCGGCTACCACATCCAGGAGGCCGGAGCCACGGCCGACCTGGAGCTGGCGTACACCCTCGCCGACGGCGTCGAGTACATCCGTGCCGGCCTGGACGCGGGCATGGAGATCGACAAGTTCGCCCCGCGACTGTCCTTCTTCTGGGCCATCGGCATGAACTTCTTCATGGAGGTCGCCAAGCTCCGCGCCGGCCGCCTGCTGTGGGCCGAACTGGTGGAGAAGTTCGAACCCAAGAGCGCGAAGTCGCTCTCGCTGCGTACCCACTCGCAGACCTCCGGCTGGTCCCTGACCGCGCAGGACGTGTTCAACAACGTCGCGCGCACCTGCGTCGAGGCGATGGCCGCGACCCAGGGCCACACCCAGTCGCTGCACACCAACGCGCTCGACGAGGCGATCGCGCTGCCGACCGACTTCTCGGCCCGCATCGCGCGCAACACCCAGCTGCTGCTGCAGCAGGAGTCCGGCACCACCCGGCCGATCGACCCGTGGGGCGGCTCGCACTACGTCGAGTGGCTGACCAACGAACTCGCCAACCGCGCCCGCGCGCACATCGCGGAGGTCGAGGAGGCCGGCGGCATGGCGCAGGCCATCGGCGAGGGCATCCCGAAGCTGCGCATCGAGGAGGCCGCGGCCCGCACTCAGGCCCGGATCGACTCCGGCCGGCAGCCGCTGGTCGGCGTCAACAAGTACGTGCCGGACGAGCCGGACAGCATCGAGGTGCTCAAGGTCGACAACACCAAGGTGCGTGCCGAGCAGCTCGCGAAGCTCGAGCAGCTTCGCGCGGAGCGCGACGAGGCCGCCACCCAGGCCGCGCTGGCCGAGCTCACCCGTGCCGCTTCCGCCACCGAGGGTGGCATGGAGAACAACCTGCTCGCGCTCGCCGTGAACGCGGCCCGCGCCAAGGCGACCGTCGGCGAGATCTCCGACGCGCTCGAGAAGGTGTACGGGCGTCACCAGGCCGAGATCCGCACCATCAGCGGTGTGTACCGGGACGAGGCCGGAAAGGCGGAGAACATCGCCAGCGCAACCGAACTCGTCGAGGCGTTCGCGGAGGCCGAGGGCCGCCGCCCGCGCATCCTGGTCGCGAAGATGGGCCAGGACGGACACGACCGCGGCCAGAAGGTGATCTCCACCGGCTTCGCCGACCTCGGATTCGACGTCGACGTGGGACCGCTGTTCCAGACCCCCGAGGAGGTGGCCACCCAGGCTGCCGACGCCGACGTTCACATCGTCGGTGTGTCCTCCCTCGCCGCCGGTCACCTGACACTGGTGCCGGCGCTGCGGGAGGCGCTCGCCGGGGTGGGCCGTCCCGACATCATGGTCGTCGTCGGCGGGGTCATCCCGCCCG
Organism: Rhodococcus sp. NPDC059234; assembly: GCF_042754225.1. Lineage (NCBI taxonomy): Bacteria > Bacillati > Actinomycetota > Actinomycetes > Mycobacteriales > Nocardiaceae > Rhodococcus > Rhodococcus sp. NPDC059234. The sequence continues at coordinate 250 of NZ_JBHZAH010000058.1, read as the reverse complement.
GTGACTTCGACGAGCTCTACGAGGCCGGTGCGGCAGCGATCTTCCCGCCCGGCACGGTGCTCGCCGACGCCGCCATCGGCTTGCTGCGCAAGCTCGCGGCACAGTTGGGACACGATCTGAGTGCCGCCGACTAGCCGTCCGCCGCTGGATCTGACCGCTCTGGGCGACTCGGTCCTCGCCGGTAGGCGAGGGGAGATCGCCAAGGCGATCACCCTCGTCGAGTCGACCCGGACGGATCACCGGGAGCAGG
>NZ_JBHZAH010000057.1:0-29708 GCF_042754225.1 Rhodococcus sp. NPDC059234 | reverse complement strand
GGCGCGGATCTGCTGGATCCGCGCCCCTCGTTCGTCCGACGGCCGGAGTCAGCCCAGGTCCGCCACGCGTACGGACCGGCCCTCTGCCGCAGAGAGTCGAATCGCGTCGAGGACCGCCTGGCCCGCCACCCCGTCGTGGAAGGTCGCGGGCCGGGGTTCGGTCGCCGCGATCTGCTCGCCGAGGATGCGTCGGCGGAACGCGTCGGCGAGGCGGGCGTAGGGCGCCCGGTCCAGCCCGGTGGCGTGCAGCCAGTCGTAGGTCGTGCTGAACAGGTCGAACGGCGGCGGTTGGGGAGCGGGGTTCTCGAGATCCGTGGGCACCGCGACCTCGCGTTCGCCGCTCGCGTCGGCGTGCCGGACCCGGTCGCCGTCGATCCACACGGTGCCCGCCGTGCCGGCGATTCGGGTGGTCATCAGCAGCGGACCCCACGAACCGACCGTGCTCTGGAGCACGCCGTCGACGCCGTCGACGGTGCGGAATTGGACGGTGAAGCTGTCCTCGGCGGTCTGCCCACGATCGGCCACCACCGGAAGTCCGGCGCTGACCGAGTCGAATTCACCGAGGGTGCAGCGGATCTGGTCGATCATGTGGGTGCCCTGGGCGCCGAGCCAGCCGCCGCCCGCGGCGCCGTCGGTCCACCAGCCCGGCGCCTGGCTGCCCTCGGCGGCGAACATCGGCAGGTGCATCAGCAGGGTGGCGAGCTTCGGCGTGCCGATAGCGCCCTCGGCGACCTGGCGGGCGAGCAGGGCCTGCGGCGTCGCGTACCGGAACTCGGTGCCGATCTGGTGCACCACGCCCGCACGTTCGACCGCGTCGAGCATTGCCCGAGCCTGCGTGAGATCTGCGGCGAAGGGCTTCTCGCAGACCACGTGCAGACCACGCTCGGCCGCCTCGATCGCCAGCTCGGCGTGGGTGTGCGGGGGAGTGGCGATGGTGACGGCATCGATGTCCGTCGCGGCCATCGCCTCGCCCAGTGATGTCACGGCATGGGCGATGTCGAAGCGCGCGGCCCGTTCGGCCGTCCGGGTGCGGTCGCGCCCGATCAGCGCCCGTACCTCGAAGCCTGCGTCCCGGAACGCGGGCACGTGGGTGATGCAGCCGAAGCCGGTGCCGATCACCGCCAGCCCGAGTGTCTTGTCAGTCATCCCGCGCACACTAGTGCGCGGCGCGGCGTCCCCTGACGAAATACGCAACGGGCCCGAGGATGTTGACGAAGGCCAGCGCCCGCCAGAGCTTCTTGGGGCCGCGGATCAGCTCGTCCGGTCTGCGGGAGATGTCCACCTGGGTGGCGATCAGCATGACCACCTCGACGATGCCGAGCGCGACGATTGCCTGCCTGGTGCGCGGACCGAGCTCCGACCACTTCTTCTTCGCCATGGGGACCAGGCTAGTGCCGCCCGGCATCCAAGATCGCTAAACTCGGGCAATGACGAAATGGACCGCGCAGGACATCGTCGATCAGCAGGGACGCACGTTCGTGGTGACCGGTGCCAACAGCGGGCTCGGGGCGGTAACGGCCCGCGCACTGGTCGGTGCCGGCGCGAACGTGGTGCTCGCGTGCCGGGACGTCGCGAAGGCCGAAGAGGTCGCGCGCCCGCTCGGATCGCGCGCCGAGGTCCGCAAGCTCGATCTCGCGAACCTGGACTCGGTGCGCGAGTTCGCCGCGGGTATCGATGCCGTCGACGTGCTGGTCAACAACGCGGGCGTGATGGCGGTGCCGAGTCGACGCACCGCCGACGGATTCGAGATGCAGTTCGGTACCAATCATCTCGGACATTTCGCCCTCACCGGCCTGTTGCTCGACCGGATCACCGACCGGGTCGTCACGATGTCCTCTCTGATGCACCGATTCGGCACCATCGACCTGGCCGACCCGAACTACCAGCAGCGTACCTACCGCCGGTGGCCCGCCTACGGGCAGTCGAAACTGGCGAACCTGCTGTTCGCGTACGAGCTCAACCGCCGCCTGGCATCGGCCGGTTCGTCGGTGAAATCGGTTGCCGCGCACCCTGGTTACGCGTCGACCGGTCTTCAGTCCCACACCGACTCGCTGTGGGACCGGGTGATGGGGCTTGGCGACCTGATGGCACAGAGCGCCGAGATGGGCGCGCTCCCGGAGCTGTACGCGGCGACGGTCGCCGACGTCGTCGGCGGCACCTACTTCGGCCCGGACGGGCCGTTCGAGCAGCGGGGCTACCCGAAGGTCGTCGGGTCCAACGCGAAGTCGCGCGACCGGGCGGTGGCGGCCGCCCTGTGGGGCGAGTCCGAGACGCTGACCGGCGTCACCTACGAGTTCGGAAGCTGAGAACATGTCGATTCGTCGTCTCAACCATGCTGTGCTGTTCGTCGCGAACCTCGAGCGCAGCCTCGCGTTCTACGAGGGCGTGCTCGGATTCAGGCAGCTGCCGGGCGGTTTCGCCGGTGCGGCGTTCCTGCAGGCGGCGGGTTCCGCCAACGACCACGACCTAGGGCTGTTCCAGAGCCCCAACGGGCCCAGCCGCGCCCGCCAGGGCGACGTCGGTCTCTACCATCTCGCGTGGGAGGTCGGGACACTGGCCGAGCTGGCCGAGATGCGCGGAAAGCTCAGTGCCGCAGGTGCACTGGTGGGCGCGAGCAACCACGGGTCGACCAAGGCGCTGTACGGATCCGATCCCGACGGCATCGACTTCGAGGTGTGCTGGCTGGTGCCCGACGACCGGGTCGAGGAGGAACTCGTCCCGGGAATGCCGCCGACCCGACCGCTCGACATCGATGCCGAAATCGAGCGGTACGGGGCGGACACGCCGAGCGGTCCGCGCACGGATCACGCTGTGTGGCAGCGGATTTTCGCCGACCGGGCCTGACGGTCAGTCGTCGGACTCGGCGACCACCAGCGTGACCTCGATGTTCCCGCGCGTCGCGTTGGAGTACGGGCACACCTGGTGCGCCTTGGCGGTGAGGTCCTCGGCCTCGGCCCGCGTCAGGTGCGGCAGCGACACCTCCAGGGTCACCTCCAGCCCGAAGGCGCCGCCGTCGAGGGCGCCGATGCCGACCCGGGCGCCGACCGCGGAGTCCGCGACGTTCGCCTTGGCCGCGCGCGCGACCGCCTGCAGCGCGGAGTGGAAGCACGCGGCGTAGCCGGCCGCGAACAGCTGCTCCGGGTTGGTGCCCTCGCCGCTGCCACCCATGGCCGCGGGAATCGCGAGGTCGAGGTCGAGCCGGCCGTCCGAGGTGCGGGCGTGACCGTTGCGTCCCTCGCCGGTGGCGAGGGCTTCGGCGGTGTAGAGGACCTTCATGTCGTTCTCCTTCGGTGGTCGATCAGTGGGGCGTGACCGCGTGCAGGGCCTCGGTGACCCGGACCAGCGCGGCCCGGAGCGAGGCCAGTTCCGCCTCGTCGAGCCCGGTGGACTCGGCGAGCAGGCGCGGGATGTCGCGGGCCCGATCGCGCAGCGCCGCGCCCTTCCGGGTGAGGTGGATCTCGACCCGTCGTTCGTCGGTGTCCAGGCGCCGACGAACGACGAGGCCGAGCCCCTCCAGTCGCCTGAGCAGGGGTGATCCGGTGCCGGTGTCGAGATTGAGTTCCTCGCAGATCTCGCGGACGCCGCGACCGTCGCGCTCCCACAACACGAGCATCACCAGGTACTGCGGGTAGGTGAGGCCGAGGTCGTCGAGCAGGGGGCGGTAGACCGCGGTGGCGGCGCGCGAGGCCGAGTAGAGGGCGAAGCACACCTGGCGGTCGAGGGACAGATCGTCGGTCACGAGAATCAAGGTAGCGCACAGTTAAGTTGTGCACAACAGGTGTGAATCGCCACCGTAGTTGTCATTTCCCGCAGCCCTGACCCGTGTGAGCTCGGAGGGCCGCAATTCCGCACGACCTGTGACTCGTGCCCGAGAGCCGTGAGCCATCGTCGACCGGCCCGACCGCGACCCCGGTGTATTCGATTGCCCAGCTCTTCTCGGTTCCGCCATGGCCTGTCTGAACTCGTGCAGCGAGCGGGAGTATCAGCGACGCGGACGAGGCGGAAGACGGAAGCCGGGACGAGTACCACGCAGTACCGGGGGCTTCGAGTCGAAGCAAACATTGGCGACCGCAGTCGCGCTGCTCAGCTGGTGGCCGCACCCGTCTGTCTGTGGGCGGGATCGCCGATAAGCAGCGGCCTTTCGTCGCAGGCCGTTGACGGGCCAGATCGGGCGCGCGGTCATGCTCGGTGATCGGCGCACTTGAAGATCGGCAAAGGAGTGTCCGGATCTGGTCCATCTGGTTCAGTGGTCCTGATGAGCGAACTACCAGGGTCGGGCGGCCGTCTCGTTGCGTTTGCTGCTGGTGGTTTTCTGAGTATCGCCGGAGACCGACCCCTTGCAAAGCAGAGTCCATTTCGCCGAGTGACGGCTTACGCTGCGGGGTTGGTGGGCGCCGCAGCGATTTATCCCGCTGCACACCTGGGGCGGCCCGCTGATTCCGCCGTCCTTACCCGCGAATGGACTGCCGTTCTAGCGACGACCATCGTCTTGGCCGGTGCGGTCGCCCTGCCGTCGCATTGGGCCAACCGGCTGACTGCAGCCGGATGGTTTGCGCATGCGGTGTTTGACCACGCACACGAGCGAGGCGCCTCATCGCGACTTCCCAGGTGGTATCCCGCGCTGTGCGCCGGCTACGACGTGGGTGTAGCAGCGCTGCTGTTGTCGGCCAACTGCGTCTCGCAGCAGAAGCGGCCAACCATCGTGACCAATGGCAAACTATCGTGACGATTGGCCAACTACGGTGGCGACTTTCGGTCGCGATCGTGGTCAAGATAGTTGGCAATTGTTCGGAACCCCGGCTGCAGCGTGAACTCGGCTTCGGTCGGCAACTCCTCGTCAACGGATTTGCCGCACCGCGGACGCCCTCCGATGATGGAGCCAGACGAAACCGGCTGCCCGCCAATAGGCGAGGAACCGTCCTGCACAGGCAACCCGTGTAGGACGGATGCGCAGGACGGGTAACCAGGACACCGGATTCCAGCACTTCCCAGGACTACGTTCCGGTCCGGCACCCTGCTCCTGTCAGCGGTATGCGCCTGGCTCGAACACCTCGCAGGTTAGGAGACATGCTCTAGGTGGTCGCCGCCTGGTGCAGACCGAACTGCACGCCCTGGTCGTCGGTGCAGGCGGTGAACCGTCCGAATCCGGGTTCTTCGGGCCGGGGGTCCTCCGCGGTGCCGCCCAGCGCGCGGACGGTCCGCACGGCCGCTTCGATGTCGTCCACGGCGAAGTACATCGCGATGCGCGCCTCGGCATCCTGGTCGTGCAACCCGGCCATGGTGCCCGGCGTCGTGATCGAGACCTGGTCGCCGACGCCGGTGGGTGGGAACTCCCATCCGAACAGTCGTCCGTAGAACGCCTGCGCGCGTCCGGAGTCGGGGACGCCGATCTCGAAGAAGGTCAACTCGCCGTGCATGTCAGCTCCCATTTGTCGGTGATTGGTACCGGTCACCGTAGGAGGGTTCGGGGCGCGGGTCTTGGACGTTTGTGTCGCTCGGACCGATTGGAGGCGCTGTCAGATTCCGGCCATGCCGGCGGCGGCCGGATCCGCGTCCATTCCGGTCAGGTATGACCCGGGAGGGCCGCCGGCCAGTTCCCGGAACTCCCGATTGAGGTGGGCCTGGTCGTAGTAGCCACAGGTCGATGCGATCGCGGTCAGGGAACGGTGCCCGGGTTGGTGCAGCAGGTTCACCGCTCGATGAAAGCGCACCAGCCGCGCCATCGACTTGGGCGTGAGGCCGACCTGCTCGCGGAATCGGTCAGCGAGCCGCTTACGGCTCCAACCGGTTTGGTCGTGCAGTGCGCTCATGCTGAGATTGCCGCGACTGCTGAGGAGTTGCTGCCACGCGCCGGCCAGCACCGGGTCCACGTCTCGTCCGCGCTGAGCCCGCGCCGTCAGAACCGAGTCCAGGAGATGAAATCGTTCCGCCCAGGTAGCGGCAGCGCCTATGCGTCCGACCACCTCCGCTGCCCCGTCCCACAGCTCGGCGAGGTCGACGACGCGGTCGGTCAGATCCGAGGCCGGCACGCCGCACAACTGTAGGGCCGACAGCGGCGACAGTTGTGCTTCGAGCACGGTCTGCGTTCCGCTGTGAGCGGCCAGAGTCGCTGTGCGACCGACGCCGACAAGCACCGCTGAAGTGCTCAGATCGCCGCTGGGGCGGCTGAGGGACAACGGCTCGGCGAGGCTGATCACGAGCACGGGGCTGGGCGACGGGAGCTCGCGACGCAGGATCGGCATCACCGACACCTCCCGGAAACCCCCGTACCGAGAAACCAGGCCGGCAAGAGTGGGCGCCGGGGTCGCGGAAACTGCTACCCACCGCGAGCGGGTGCCACTACCTCGCCTGGTCTCGCCCACGGTGGCCACCGACCCAGTCTGCCGCAGGCCGTAGTTGACGCCCACCCGCAGGCCTTCAACGGTGTCGACCTGTGATCGCGACGTCCCGGTCGCGGCGACGGTGGCCTTGCGAGGGGACGCCGCTCGGGCTCTCCCTGAGCGGTGCGATGTCGGCCGACGGACTCGTGCTCAGAGCGGGTGACGCATTCCAGCTCCGACATCCTGCGCCTGCCTCGGCCAGGCGCAGGCCGGAGTTGCCGCGATCGAAGATTTTGTCCACCCGCCACCGGTAGATGGCGCGGCCGGTGTCGATATCGAACTCTTCTCGGTGCCAGCCGCATTCGGCGAACTGGTGGTCCGCCTCACGTCGACACTGTCGCCCGAAGCATTAGGCGCGGAACCAGCGTCGGCTCGAACCGAACCCGACGTGATGGGGGTCAATCGGTCGGCGATCTCGACCTGCGCTGTGCCAACTACCTGTCAAATTGCCAACTAGCGTGACCGCTGTGCCAACTGCGTTGTCAATTTGCCAACTACGGTGTCCGTTCACATGTGGTCCCGGTATCGCTGCTACAGTGGCCGACGTGCAGCGCGCGTATTTCTGGTTTAGCAGGCCGGCCCCGGGTGGGTCGGTCGGCGTTACCACGCGCTGACTTCTTCCACCCGAGCCGGAATCGACCGGCTCGCGGGTGTGCACGCATTCTCCTGGGTCGGCCTAACGAACAGGACACCCATGACTCTCACACTCGACACCGATGCCCTCGGCCTCGACGATCAGCGGACCCTCTCGATCTCGCCGCTGGTCGCGCCCGCCGAGCTGCGTCGCGAGCACGCCGTCGGCCCCGCGGTGGCCGAGACCGTCCGCGCCGGACGCGACGGTGCGGTCGACATCCTGGCCGGTCGCGACGACCGGCTGATGGTCGTCGTCGGTCCGTGCTCGGTGCACGACACCGAGGCCGCGCTCGACTACGCCCGTCGGCTCGCGGTCAAGGCGGCCGAGCACCGGGAGAACCTGCACGTGGTGATGCGGGTGTACTTCGAGAAGCCGCGCACCACCCTCGGGTGGAAGGGCCTGGTCAACGACCCGCACCTGGACGGCAGCTTCGACATCAACACCGGCCTGCGGATGGGCCGCAAGCTGCTCCTCGACATCTCCGCGCTCGGACTTCCGGTCGGCTGCGAGTTCCTCGACCCGATCACCCCGCAGTACATCGCGGACCTGGTCAGCTACGGCTCGATCGGCGCCCGCACCGCGGCGAGCCAGGTGCACCGGCAGCTGTGCAGCGCGCTGTCCATGCCGGTCGGGATCAAGAACTCCACCGAGGGCGACATTCAGGTGGCGGTCGACGGCACCCGTGCCGCCGGCGCCAGCCACGTCTTCCCCGGCACCGACCTCGACGGCCGGTCGGCGTTGATCCGCACCGCCGGCAACCCGGACTGCCACGTCATCCTGCGCGGCAGCAGCGGCGGGCCGAACTACGACGCCGAGACGGTCGCGGACACCCTGGCGCGCCAGCGCAAGTCGGGACTGCCGGAGCGTGTCGTGATCGACGCCAGCCACGGCAACAGCCAGAAGGACCACCAGCGTCAGGTCGACGTGGTCACTGATCTGTCGGCGCGGATCGCGTCGGGTGAGCAGGGCATCGTCGGGGTGATGCTCGAGAGCTTCCTGGTGGCCGGTCGGCAGGACCTGACCCTGGGCAAGGCGGACGAGCTGACCTACGGCCAGTCCATCACCGACGCCTGCCTGGACTGGGACACCACCGCGGCGCAGTTGGACCGGCTCGCGGAGGCGGTCGCTACCGCACGCCGCGAGTCCGGAACTGCACGCTGATCCGCGGTCCGGTCGGGCGGGTGGTCTTGGGCACCGCGTGTTCCCAGGTGCGCTGGCAGGACCCGCCCATCACCAGCAGGTCGCCGTGGCCGAGCGAGTACCGGATCGTCGGCCCGCCGCCGCGGGGCCGCAGCGCGAGGGCCCTCGCTGCGCCGAGCGACACGATCGCGACCATCGTGTCCTCGGTGCGGCTGCGGCCGATGGTGTCGCCGTGCCAGGCGACGCTGTCCGAGCCGGTGCGGTAGAAGCACAGGCCCGCGGTGGTGAACGGCTCGCCGAGTTCGGGCAGGTAGTACGCGCTCAGCGCGTCGCGGGCCGCGGTGAGCATCGGATCGGGCAGCGGCGCGTCCTCGTCGAAGAAGCTCACCAGTCGCGGCACGTCGACCACCCGGTCGTACATCTGCCGGCGCTCGGCCCGCCACGGCACGGCGCCGGGCCGTTCGGTGTCGGCGAGGTCGGCGAACAACTGCTCGGAGCCGGTGAGCCAACCGGGGAGCACGTCGACCCAGGCGCCGTCGCCCAGGACCCGGCGGCGGACGTTCGCGCCGAGCGGGCCCAGTCGGGGGCCGCCGGTCGGATCGTCGAACAGCGACGCCTGCACCGCGATGTCCACGCGCACATCATACCCCCGGCAATCGAACATTTGTTCGTCCATTTTGGGTGATTCGGCGGTAGTAGACCGCCTGGAACCGTTCCCGGCCGGCGACGTCTAGCATCGAGCGTCGTGACCGACAGTGCTGTGGCCGACCGAACGCAATCCGAACGCCCGGACCCGGTCCCGGCCTCCCGTCGGGATGCCGCCCGGGTCCGCGTCGTCGCCGTCGTCGCCTCGGTGCTCGCGATCCTCGCCGCGGTGTCGGTCCCGTTCCTTCCCGTGCAGCAGGACACCGCGACACTGGCGTGGCCGCAGGCGGACTCGCTCACCAATGTCGATGCACCACTGGTGTCGTACGCGCCGCTCGAAGTGACCGCGGCGATCCCCGCTGCGGCCGTGCAGGCGCTCGCGCCCGCAGGCGGTGTCGTGGTCTCGACCGCCCCGGTGGGCTCGGCGGACGCGGCGCGGTACGGGCTCGTCGCCCGGGTCGAACCGGGTGCCGACGGCGGCTCCGCCCGGTTCGAGATCGTTCAGCGCGACCAGCACCTGCTGTCGATCCCCGTCGCCGACCTCGCCGGGCGGACGGTGACCGTGACGTCGAACCCCGAGCGGACCACGACCACCGTCACCGGAGCCGACCCCGCCACCCTCGACGGCGACTTCCGCCCGCAGATGGTGGGCGTGTTCACCGAACTCCACGGCGCGGCACCCGCCGGTCTCGAGGTGAACGCCGACCTCGACACCCGGTTCACCTCCACGCCGTCCGCGATCAAGCTCGTTGCCATGCTCGTCGCGGTCCTCGCGACGGTGGTCGCGCTCGTCGGACTGCACCGCATCGACGCCCTCGACGGCCGGCGCGCGCGCCGTTTCCTGCCGGCGCGCTGGTGGAAGTTCGGCGCGCTCGACGCGGTGGTGATCGGAACCCTGCTGCTGTGGCACTTCATCGGCGCCACCACCTCGGACGACGGCTACCAGTTCACGATGGCCAGGTCGTCGCTCGAGTCCGGCTACATGGCCAACTACTTCCGCTGGTTCGGCGTCCCCGAGGCACCGTTCGGCACCCCGTACTACGACGTGCTCGCGTGGATGACACAGGTGTCGACCGCCAGTCCGTGGGTGCGCCTGCCGGCCCTGGTCGCGGGGATCGTGTGCTGGCTGGTGATCAGCCGCGAGGTCGCCCCACGCCTGGGTGCCGCCGTCCGCCGGAACCGCATCGCGCTGTGGACCGGCGCCCTCGTGTTCCTCGCCTTCTGGCTGCCCTACAACAACGGCCTGCGCCCCGAGCCGATCGTCGCCGCCGGCGTGCTGCTGACGTGGTGCTCGGTCGAGCGCGCCGTCGCGACCCGACGCCGGCTCCCCGCCGCGGTCGCCGTGCTCGTCGCGGCGCTCACGGTGACCGTCGGTCCGTCCGGGATCATCTGCTTCGGCGCGCTGATCGCCGGCGCCCGGCCGGTTCTGGCGATCGTTGCCGCCCGCGCCAAGACCGTCGGCTACCTCGCCGTCCTCGGGCCGATCGCCGCCGCGGGTGCGGTCATCCTGGTTGCGGCGTTCGCCGACCAGACCCTCGCCGCTGTGCTCGAGATGCAACGCGTGCACGCGATTCCGCCGACGAATGCATGGTTCGAGGAGTACAAGCGCTACGAGTGGCTGTTCAACATCAACGCCGACGGATCCCTGGCCCGCCGGTTCGGGGTGTTCGTGATGGTGCTCTCGATCGTCGCCAGCCTGCTGGTGATGCTGCGCCGCGGGGGCCGGATCCCCGGCACCGCAGCGGGCCCGTCCCGCCGGATCATCGGCATCACCGCCGCCGCGATGGTGCTGATGATGTTCACGCCCACCAAGTGGACACACCACTTCGGGGTGTTCGCCGGCCTCGCCGGTTCGCTCGCCGTCCTGACCGCCGTCGCGGTGGGTCCGCTGGTGCTGCGGTCGCGCCGCAACCGGGCGCTGTTCGCCGCCGCCGTGCTCTTCGTCCTCGCGCTCGCCTTCACCAGCAGCAACAGTTGGTGGTACGTGTCGGCCTGGGGCGTCCCGTTGTGGGACAAGCCGGTGATGGTCGCCGGTTTCGGCGCCGGCACCATCCTGCTCGGCCTGACCGTGGTGATGCTCGCCGTCGCGGCGTGGTGCTTCTTCCGGGAGCCCCACGAGGACGGGTCCGTTCGGCCGGGCAGGCTGTGGTCGATTCCCCCGCTCGCGGTCGCGGCCGGGTTGATGGTCGTGTTCTTCGTGCTCTCGATGACCAAGGGAGCGATCGCCCAGTACCCCGCGTTCTCGCTGGCGAAGTCGAACTTCGGCGCCCTCGCCGGTCAATCCTGCGGCTTGGCGCACGACGTGCTCGTCGAGACCGACCCCAATGCCTCCATGCTGCGGCCGCTGACCGCAGCACCGGCGAATGCGCTCGGCACGCAGAACGTCGGATTCACCCCGAACGGGGTGGCCCGCGACCTGACGTCCGACGAGAAGGCCGCCTCCGAAGGGATGGCGACCTCCCTCGACAACGAGGACGCCAAGTCGAGCAATGCGGCCGGCACGGCCGGCGGACAGGGCGCGTCCGGCATCAACGGAAGCAGCGTTGCGCTGCCGTTCGGTCTCGACCCGGCGACCACTCCGGTGCTGGGCACCTACGGCACCGGCGGTCCGGCGTCCCTGACCTCGGACTGGTACGCACTGCCCGACGGCGGCGACCTCATCTCGATCACCGTCGCGGGCCGCGTGCACTCGGTCAACGCCGACGGCATTGCCACCCCCGGGTCTCGGGTCGAACTCGACTACGGCGTCCGCGGCGCCGACGGCGCGGTGCGGAAGCTGGGCAGTGCTCTGCCCATCGACATCGGGCCCGCACCATCGTGGCGGAACCTGCGAGTGCCGCTCGATCTGCTCCCGGCGGAGGCGAACGCCGTGCGGATCGTGGTCGACGACAGCGACGCCCGGCCCGACCAGTGGGTGGCCGTCACCCCGCCACGGGTGCCGCAGACCCGCACCCTCGACGACCTGATCGGCTCGCACACGCCCACGATGATCGACTGGTCGGTGGCGCTGCAGTTCCCGTGCCAGCAGCCGTTCAACCATCGTCTCGGCGTCGCCGAGATCCCGGAGTACCGCATCCTCCCGGACCGGCCGGCCGCAGTGATGACCAGTCTGTGGCAGGACCACTTCGGCGGCGGCCCCCTGGGGTGGATCGACCTGACCGCGACCGGGCGCACCCTCCCGACCTACCTCGACGGCGACTGGGACCGCGACTGGGGCAGCCTCGAGAAGTACTCGCGCATCGACCCGAACGCCGAACCGGCGCAGCTCGACACCACGACGGTGCGACGCTCCGGCGTGTGGAGCCCCGGACCGATCAACATCGCGTGGTGAGCGGACCGCTGTTCGGTAGTCGCGTGCCCACCTCGACCTGCCTATGATCTACACAGCGGTAGCAGGCTGCGGATGGATCGGAGTATCCGGATGCGAATTGCGGATGTGTTGCAGAACAAGGGTCCCGCGGTGGTCACGGTCGATCCGGGGATCACGGTCAGCGCGCTGATCGGCGAACTCGCCAGGCGCAACGTGGGCGCCCTCGTCGTGGTCCGGGACAACGCCATGGTCGGCATCGTCACGGAACGGGACGTGGTGCGTCAGATCCACGAACGGGGCGCCGGACTGCTCAACGCCACCGTCGGCGACATCATGACGAGTTCGGTGTTCACCTGCGCGCCCACCGACACCGTGGACAGCCTCGCCGCCACCATGACGGACCGTCGGATCCGGCATCTCCCCGTCCTCGAGAACGGACACCTCGTCGGCATCGTCAGCATCGGTGACGTCGTGAAGAGTCGGATCGACGAACTGCAGAGCGAACGCGATCAGCTCGAGGCCTACATCGACCGGAGCTGAGGCCCCGTCACAAAGTCGGGTCGGGATCTGTCATGAGGGGTGACAGAAAGGCTCCGACATGTTCACCTCGACCACCGAACCCACGACCCGGCCGTCGCTCTCGACCGCCCTCGGCAAGCTCACCCTCGCGCTGCTGTGCGCTGTCGCCTTCCTCGACTTCGTCGACGCGTCGATCGTCAACATCGCCCTGCCCGACATCCGCCGCGACCTGTACTTCTCCGTGCAGGGACTGCAGTGGGTGCCGAGCGCCTACCTGCTCACCTACGGAGGATTCATGCTGCTCGGCGGGCGCGCCGCCGATCTGCTGGGCCGCCGCCGCGTCCTGGTCACCGGCACCGCGCTGATCGGGATCTCCTCGCTGGTCGGCGGATTCGCCGGCAGCGGGGGCGTGCTGATCGGTGCCCGGCTGGTGCAGGGCGTCGGTGCCGCGCTGATGCTCCCGGCCGCGCTGTCGATCCTGACGACGACCTTCGTCGAGGGGCCCGAGCGGCGCACCGCGCTCGGGGTCTGGGGCGGCGTCGGCGGCCTCGCGTCGGCGATCGGGGTGTTCCTCGGCGGACTCCTGACCGAGGGACCCGGCTGGCGGTGGGTGCTGTTCGTCAACCCGGTCGCCTGCGTGCTCGTTCTCCCCGCGGTCTTCGCGCTGATCCCGGCCGACCGGCGTCGCGGGCGGCTGGCTCGTTTCGACGCCGTCGGCGCGGTCCTGGTCACCGGCGGGATGCTGCTGCTCGTCTACACGTTGGTGAAGGCGCCCGACCAGGGCTGGGGGACCGCACGCACGGTCGGCGAGTTCGCCGGCGCCTTCGCGCTGCTCGCCGCGTTCGTGGTCAACGAGCAGCGCAGCCGAAATCCGTTGCTGCCGTTGTCGATCTTCCGGATCCGGGGCCTGGCTGCGGCCAATGTCACGGGGCTGATCGCCTTCGCCGGCCTGATCGCGATGTTCTTCTTCCTCACCATCTACATGCAGACCGTGCTCGGATACTCGCCCATGCAGACCGGCGCCGCCTACCTTCCGCTCTGTCTGGGAGTCGGTGTGGCCGCGGGCATCTCGTCGCAGCTCGTAGGCAAGGTCGGGACCCGTCCGGTGATCGTCGCGGGCGCGTCGATCGCCGCCGTCGGCCTGTACCTGCTGTCCCGTATCCCCGTCGACGGCTCCTACCTCGTCGACCTGCTGCCCGGCCTGATGATCGTGTCGTTCGGTCTCGGTGCGGTGTTCGTCGCCGTCACCACCGCGGCCAATGCCGGTGTGCCCGAGGACAAGGCGGGTCTGGCGGCCGCGCTGCTCAACGCCGCGCAGCAGGTCGGCAGCGCCCTCGGTCTGGCGATATTCGCGGCGATCGCGACGTCGTACTCCAATCAGCTGATCGGGTCCGGTGCCGCGGTCCCGGATGCGCTCACCTCCGGATTTCAGCGGGCCCTGCTCGCGGGCAGCATCTTCCTGCTCGTCGCCGCGCTGATCGGGCTGCGCACCGTCAACGCCCATGGCGAGAACAGTGACGCCGGGCTCAGTGAAAGTTCTCCCGTTCAGTGAAAGTCCTCGACGGTCAGCCGGGCGAGCCGATCGCGGTCGGCGAGGATGTCGATCTCGACGATCAGGCCGCCCCGGATCGTCACTCCGAGGACCGACAGGACCTGTCCCTCGGCGATCGCCACCGCGCCCGCGGTCCCGTTGACCAGGGCGGGATGGGCGAACCTGGCCAGCCTGGCGAAGTTGAGCGCCCGCGCAGCCACCTGTTCGGCGCCGCGCACCTCCGTCGACGCACCCATCGGCACCGCCCCGACGTCCGCGCGGAGCACCACGTCCGGGTCGAGCACCGCGACCAGATCTTCGAAGCTGCCGCCCCGTGCTGCGGCGAGGAAGGCGTCGACGACCTCGCGTTGGCGGGCCACGTCGGCGTCCGGCACCGGCGCCCCCTGCAGTCGCCGCCGGGCGCGGCTGGCGAGTTGCCGCGCGGCGGCCGGGGAGCGGTCGACGATCGGCGCGATGTCCTCGAACGGCACCGCGAACATGTCGTGCAGCACGAACGCAAGGCGCTCGGATGGCGTCAGCGTGTCGAGCACCACGAGAAGTGCCAGTCCCACCGAATCGGCAAGGAGCGCATCGTGTTCGGGCCCGACTTCCTCGATCGTCCCGACGATGGGATCGGGCAGGTGGACGCCGAGCAGGTTCTCCCGTCGGGCACGCCGCGACTGCAGCAGGTTCAGGCACACCCGCGCGACCACCGTCGTCAGCCAGCCGGCCAGGTTCTCCACCTCGCTCGTGTCGGAGCGCGCCAGCCGGATCCAGGATTCCTGCACGGCGTCCTCGGCCTCGCTGACCGAGCCGAGCATCCGGTATGCCACCGCCCGCAGGTGCGGGCGGTGGGCCTCGAACTGTTGCGCCATGAATTCGTTCTCGTCCATCGGTCACATTCCTTCGTCGCCTGCTGTCATAGGTGTTGACCGGTGAAACCCGGCCGATGTGACAGGGGCACGTCCTCAACCACACACCTCGCCGGCAGCAGGGGCAACCGGACGTGCGCGGTGGGTATCCGGCCGCGGGCATGGAGCGCGGCCTTGACGACGGTGGGGTTGGGCTCCGACATCAGCGCCCAGGCGGGACCCACGAGCCGGTTGCCCAGGGCCCGCGCGTGAGCGGTGCTTCCGCTGCGCCACGAATGGAACAGTTCGACGAACTCGCGCGTGTAGACGTTCGCGGTCGCCAGGATCGCCCCCGCCGCGCCCATCGCCAGGAGCGGCGAGACCAGCGTGTCCTCCCCCGCGAGAACCGAGAACTGTGCAGGAGCGGAGCCTGCGGAGCGACCGGGCTGGGCAGGAGCGGAGCCTGCGGAGCGACCCGTTCGCCCGGTCTCGGCGAGCAGTCGTGCGGTGTCGGTGTCCACCGACCCGACCGCCTGCTTGACGCCGACGATCTGCGGATGCTCCGACAGTCGCAGAATCGACTCCCAGCCCAGCTGCCGGCCGGTGCGATACGGAACGTTGTACAGGACCAGCGGGACCGGACTGCGGTCGGCGACGTGCTCGAAGTGCGCCACCACCCCGGCCTCGGACGGGCGCGTGTAGTACGGGACCACCACCAGCGCGCCAGCGACGTCGCCCTCCTCGCCGAGTTCCTCGACGGCACGCACCGTGCCGGCGGTGTCGTTGGAACCTGCCCCGACGATCAGGGGGACGTCGCGTTCGCGGCACACTCTGCGACAGATCTGCAAGACGTCTCGGCGTTCCTGCCGGCTCAGCGCGGCGGGTTCCGCGGTCGTCCCCAACGCGACGATTCCGGCTGCTCCCTCCTCGATCACGGTGTGCGCGAGGCGTTCCAGGTCGGTGGCCGCGAGATCGCCGTTGTCCGTGAAGGGCGTGACGAGCGGTACGAAGATGCCTGCCGGATGGAATGTCATGGATCGAGTCTCACCGGCCGGATAATCAAGATCCAGTTACCAATTGTGACGCTATCCGTAAGCTGATCTGATGCTCGACACTCGCAAGCTCAGGCTTCTGCGTGAACTCGCCCATCGGGGCACCATTGCGGCGGTCGCGGAGGCGCTCTCGTACACGCCCTCTGCGGTGTCGCAACAGATCGCGGCACTCGAGCGCGAGGCCGGGCGGCCGCTGTTGACGCGCACGGGACGTGGGGTGAGTCTCACGCCGGCCGGGGCGGTGCTCGTCGAGCACGCCGAGGTGGTGCTTGCCGACCTGGAACGAGCCGAGGCCGCGCTGGCCGCGAGTGAGACGAGCCTGTCGGGATCGGTTCGCCTGGGGGCATTCCCCACCGCCCTGCGGACCCTTGTGCTGCCGGCCATGCTGGAAATCGGTCGTGTGGAACGGGGCCTGGAGCTGGCGGTGACCGAGGTCGATCCCGCCGAGGTGCCGAACCTCCTGCGCGGAGGGCAGTTGGACATCGCGCTGGTTCACGAATACGACAACGTCCCCTCGATCACGGGTCCGGGCATCGAACTCGAACCACTGCTCGACGAGGTGGTGTATCTCGCCTCGTCGGCTGGCGCGCAGCCGGCGCAGTGGCGATCCGACACCGACGCGGAGCCTGCGGAGTGTAGATCAAACACCGCGACCGACCGGCCCGACAGTGCGGTGATCCGCAACCACTCCGAAAGTCGTTGGATTGTCGGCAATCCCGGAACTCTCTGCCACATCATGACGGTGCGCACCTGTCAGTCCCAGGGCTTCGAACCGCGCGTGGCCCACCGGATCGACGACTTCGCGACGGTGCTGCGGCTCGTCGCCGCGGGAGCCGGCGTGGCGCTCGTTCCCCAACTCGGGGCCACCGACGTCCCGGCCGGGGTGGTGCTCACCGCCCTGCCGATCGGCAGACGAACCCGGATCGCCTACCGGCACGGCAGCCGGTCCCAGCCGGCCTTCGCCGCGGTGAGCGCGCAGCTGCATCGCGCGGCCGGGCACCATGTTCGGGCGTAGCGTGGGCCGAGGAGAGGAGCCGACGTGGCTGAGACTATGCGTGCTGCACGATTCCATGCCGACACCAAGAAGACTGTGGTGGAGGACGTTCCGATACCCAGGCCCGGTCCGGGGGAGGTCCTGGTCGAGGTGGCCTACTGCGGGATCTGTCACTCCGACCTCAGCCTGATCAACGGGACCTTCCCGGCGATGCTGCCGGTAGTCACCCAGGGCCACGAATCATCCGGCACCATCGCCGAACTCGGGGCGGGAGTCACCGGCTGGCAGGTGGGCGACCGGGTGATCCCGGCAGCGGGAAGGCCGGACATGACGTGCCGCAACTGTCGGCGCGGAGACCTCACCCACTGTCTCAACATCCAGCTGATGGCCTTCGCCTACGACGGGGCGTGGGCCGAGTACACCGTCGCGCAGGCGGGCGGGCTCACCAGGGTCCCCGACAACGTGCCCCTCGAGCAGGCCGCGATTCTCGCGGACGCCGTGTCCACCCCCTACGGTGCGGTGGTGCACACCGGGGAGGTCACGGTCGGCGAGGTCGTCGGGGTGTGGGGTGTCGGCGGCATCGGCACCCACATCGTGCAACTCGCGCGACTGGTCGGTGCGGTCCCGATCCTCGCGTTCGACATCAACCCGGCAGTGCTCGAGCGGGCCCTCGAACTCGGCGCCGACTACGCCTTCGACACCCGAGACCCCGACCTGAGGAAGAAGGTCGCCGAGGCCACCGACGGACGCATGCTCGACGTCGCGTTCGATGCGGCCGGGTTCGCGGTGACGTTCTCCCAGGCCCTGGACTGCCTCGGGGTCGGCGGTCGGCTGATTCAGGTCGGCCTGAGCGACCAGGAGGCAAGCCTCGGCACCACCACCGCGTTCGGGCTGTCGAAGAAGCAGGTCAAGGGTCATCTCGGCTACCAGAATGCCGACATCGAGACTCTCGCCGAACTGATCTCGCGCGGGCGGCTCGACGTCTCGCGCTCGATCAGCGAGATCGTCTCGCTCGAGGACGTGCTGGTGGGCATCGAGAAACTCGAGAAACACGAGGGCAACCCGATCCGCATCCTCGTCAGACCCTGAGCGGCGTCAAACCCTGAGCGGCGTCGAACCCCGAGCGACGTCGAAACCCGAGCGACGAACCCTGATTCGCGGCCCGTGTCGGTGGCCCGCAGTACGGTCCTGGCATGGGCTACGAATTTCAGGTGACCGTCGACTCCGCACGGCCGCACGACCAGGCCAAGTGGTGGGCCCAGACCCTCGGGTGGGCGGTCGAGCCGAGCGACGAGGACTTCATCCGGGGCGTCGTCGCGGCCGGGCACGCGCGCGAGGAGGACACCGAGGTCTACGACGGCGTCCTGGTCTGGAAGGTCGGAGCTGCGATCGGCGACCCCGAGCACCCGGACCGCCCGCGAGTGCTCTTCCAGCTCGTCCCGGAGGCGAAGTCGGTCAAGAATCGGCTGCACCTGGACGTGCGGGTGGGTGAGGACAAGCAGGCCGTCGCGGACGGGCTCGTCGCGCGCGGCGCGACCGTGCTGCACCACGGGCAGCAGGGACCGTTCTCGTGGATCACCATGGCCGATCCCGAGGGCAACGAGTTCTGCGTCAGCTGACGCGAACCGCTCGGGGTCACCGGTACGCGCCCGGCGTCTCACCGGTCCAGCGTTTGAACGCGCGGCGGAACGCGCTCGGTTCGGAGAACCCGAGCCGACCGGACAGGTCGTCCACGGACTCGCCGCGCGCGAGGCCGGAGATCGCCGCGTCCCGGAGCACCTCCTCGCGAAGCTGGTTCAGCGAGGTGCCCTCCTGCCGGAGCAGCCGGCGCATGTGCGGCACGCTGATCGAGAGCATCTCGGCGATGTCGTCCGCGGTGGACGTGCGGCCCCTGACCCCGGCCTCGAGCACCTTGCGCACCTGCGCCGCCGCGCTGCTGTCGTAGTCGCGTTCGGAGAAGAGCAGGTTCGGCGACTCCCGAAGGTACTCGAGTAGCGTCTCCTCGGTCTGGATGACCGGCGCCCGCAGCAGCGAGTTGTCGAACTCGATCGCGGCGACCTCGGCCCCGAAGGTGATCGGCACGCCGAAGATGGCGTCGTAGCTCTTCGCGAGCTCCGAATCCGGTGCCGGATAGGGGAGTTCCATCGCGACCAGCTTGACCCGCCTGCCGACGAGCCAGGCCGCGAACCGGTGCATCAGCATCAGCACGAAGTCGGTGAGCAGCCGGTCCGCCGCCCGTGCCGTCGCGGGCGAGAGCGTGCGCGGCCGGGTCGGCATCTGCACCAGGAGCCGGGTGGTGGACTCGCCCGTCTCCAGGCGCAGCGGCGGCATTCCGGGCAGCGCCCGGGTCACGTCGGCCATCCGCTCGAGCGCGCTACCCAGGTCGGGGCAGTGGATGAGCGACAGGCACACCAGCTTGAACGACCCGCGCGGAACCGGCGCCGCGCTGAGTCCGAACAGCTCGTCGTCGGTGAGCTGCCATGCGGCCTGGGTGAATCGGGTCAACTGGTCCGGCGTGATGCGCGCCGACTGGTCGCGCAGCACCGCGACGGACACCCCGGCCGCGTCCAGGGGGAACGCCATGTCGAACCCGCCGTCCTCGGCTATCTCGGCGGCCCGCCGGACGAAGTCCGCAGGGACGGTGCGGGTGCTCATGACCCCGAGAGGCCGTGCAGTCGCTCGGCCGCCTCCGCCAGCACCTCGTCGCGTTTGCAGAAGGCGAAGCGCACCATGTGATTCCACGGCTCCTTGTGGTCGGCGAACACGCTGACCGGGACCGCCGCCACGCCCACCCGTTCCGGTAGGGACCGGCAGAACGTCAGCCCGTCGGTCGTGCCGAACGGGGTGATGTCGGCGCACACGAAGTAGGTTCCGCCGCTCGATCGCACCCCGAATCCGGCCTCGGTGAGCGCAGCGGAGAGCACATCACGCTTGCGCTGCAACGACTCCCGCAGCGCGACCACCCAGTCCTGCTCGTGACGCAGGGCGTACGCGACCGCCGGCTGGAACGGCCCGCCCGCGACGAACGACATGAACTGCTTGGCGGTGCGCACCGCATCGACCAGCTCCGCCGGCCCGCACACCCAGCCGGTCTTCCATCCGGTGACGGCGAAGGTCTTCGCCGCGCTCGAGACGGTGATCGTGCGCTCGGCCATGCCCGGCAAGGAGGCCAGCGGCGTGTGACGGCGCCCGTCGAACACCAGGTGCTCGTACACCTCGTCGCTGAGCACCAGCAGGTCGTGCGCGATCGCGAGATCCGCCACGGCCGCCAGTTCGTCGTCGGTCAGCACGGTGCCGGTCGGGTTGTGCGGAGTGTTGACCACCAGCATCCGGGTGTCCGGACCGACCGCCGCGCGCAGCGCATCGAGGTCCAGCGCGAAACCGTCGCCGTCCGCAACGAGCGGCACCGTGCGGCGCACGCCGCCCGCCAGCGCCACGGCGGCCGCGTAGGAGTCGTAGTACGGCTCGATCAGCACCACCTCCTGCCCGGGTTCGACCAGCCCGAGCAGGGTCGCGCTGATCGCCTCGGTCGCGCCGACGGTGACGAGCACCTCGGTGTCCGGGTCGTGCGCGAGGCCGTAGCGTGCCGCCCGGTCCGCGGCGATCGCCTCCCGCAGCACCGGCATGCCCGGCCCGGGCGGGTACTGGTTGAGTCCGTCGGCGATCGCGGCGCGGGCGACGTCGAGCATGGCGCGCGGGCCGTCGGTGTCCGGGAACCCCTGCCCGAGGTTGATCGCGCCCGTCGACGTTGCCAGGGCCGTCATCTCCGCGAAGATCGTGGAGCCGAAGGGCTGCAGGCGAGTCACCGTCCGCGAATGGCGTGCTGAGGGCATTGTCACAGCTTAGGGGGC
Source organism: Rhodococcus sp. NPDC059234 (assembly GCF_042754225.1). Lineage (NCBI taxonomy): Bacteria > Bacillati > Actinomycetota > Actinomycetes > Mycobacteriales > Nocardiaceae > Rhodococcus > Rhodococcus sp. NPDC059234. The sequence goes on along the minus strand of NZ_JBHZAH010000057.1, from coordinate 8,801 downwards.
GTGCACCGGGCCGGGGAAATGCCCGCCGTCACGTTCGTAGGAGCTGTCTCGTCCAAGGAACAGGCGACACCACACGAGGTCGCCACATTCGCGAACAGGAGAGCGTCATGACTCGAATTGCCCCGCTCGCACCGAACGAGGCCGGCCCGCTGACCCGGCTCGTCTACCGATTCGCCGGACGCCAGTTCGGCGCGGTGCCGGAGCCGCTCGCCGTGCTCGCCCACCACCGCAAACTCCTCCTGGCCTCGTCCGGGCACGAGATGGCCGTGCAGAAGGCGTCCACCGTGCTGCCCGGCAATGTCCGCGACATCGCGGTGTACCGGGTCGCCTGGAAGGTCGGCTGCTCCTGGTGTGTCGACTTCGGCGCGATGCTGATGCGGCTGGACGGCCTCGACGTGGACCGGTTGCAGCACATCGGTGAGTACGACACCTCCCCGCTCTACAGCGAGGACGAGCGCGCCGCGATTGCCTACGCCGATGCGATGACGGCAAACCCGGTCGAGGTCACCGACGAACAGGTCGCCGATCTCGAGCGCCGATTCGGCAAGGCTGGCGTGGTGGAGCTGACCTACCAGATCTCACTGGAGAACCAGCGGTCCCGGATGAACTCGGCGCTCGGCATCGTGGACCAGGGATTCAGCTCGGACGCGTGCCGGGTGCCGTGGGCTGATCGGGCAGAGGCAGGTCGGGAAGCCGGACGCCGGTGAGTTTGTCCGGGTTGGCGATGTCGTAGGCGGCCCAGACCTGCCCGTCGCGGACGGCGAACCCGCCGACCCGCGACGGGAAGCCGGGATGCGTCGCGTCCCCGGGGAATCCACGGGTGAAGATGCCGAGCTGTCCGTTGACCAGCACCGGTTCGGCGCCCAGCAGCGCCTGCGGTCCGTAGCGATTCATCAGTCCGAGGAAGAACCGGGCGAACTTGTCGGCACCGTGGATGACGTTGACCGCGGTGCGGGTCGTCCCGTTGGCGTCGCCGATCACCAGCGCGTCGGGGTGCAGCGCGTCGAGTACGGCCTGGAGGTCACCGGCCGACATCGCCGCCATCAGCCGGCCGACGGCCTCGGCGTGGCCGGGGTCCGGCGCCGGAGCATCCGCTCCCGCGACGGCGCGGCGGGCGCGGGAGGCGAGCTGGCGGCTGCTCGCGACGGAGGTGCCCAGCACCGAGGCGATCTCGTCGAAGGGGATCCCGAACCCGTCGTGCAGGACGAACGCGGTGCGCTGGTCCGGGCCGAGGGTGTCGAGCACGACCATGGCCGCGAGGCGGGCGTCCTCGCTGCGGACCACCTCGTCGAGCGGGTCGGCGGCAGGAGGCGCCCCGAGCGGTGTCACGATCGGTTCCGGAAGCCACTGTCCCACATAGCTTTCCCGTCTGACCGCGGCGCTCCGCAGGTGGTCGAGACAGATGCGTCCGACCACGGTGGTCAGCCAGCCGCGCAGGTCCCGGATGGCGTCGGCGTCGGTCTCGCTCAGTCGCAGCCACGCCTCCTGGACCGCGTCCTCCGCGTCGGCCACGCTCCCGGTCAGCCGGTATCCGACCGACAGGAGGTGCCTGCGGTGCGATTCGAAGTCCTCGACGAGGGCGGTGACCGGCATAGCTCGATCCTGCTACAGCGGGCGGTGAGGTGGCACCCCTCGGTAGGGTCGGACCATGCGATTCGGAATGTTCGTGCCGCAGGGCTGGCGACTGGATCTGGCGGGCATCGACCCTGCCGACCAGTGGAGCGTGATGAAGGGCGTGACACTGGGCGCCGAGCGGGGGCCGTGGGAGTCGGTGTGGGTGTACGACCACTTCCACACCGTCCCCGTCCCGACCGAGGAGGCCACCCACGAGGCCTGGTCGCTGATGTCGGCGCTGGGCGCGGTCACCTCGACGATCCGGCTCGGTCAGATGTGCACGGCCGTGAGTTACCGCAACCCCGCGTATCTCGCGAAGGTCGCCGCCACCGCGGACCTGATCTCGGGTGGCCGGATCGAGATGGGCATCGGAGCCGGCTGGTACGAGCAGGAGTGGCGCGCCTACGGGTACGGCTTCCCGCCTGCGGGTGAGCGGCTGGCCCGCCTCGACGAGGGCGTGCAGATCATGCGCCAGGCCTGGAGCACCGGCTCGGCCACCCTCGACGGCAGGCACTACCAGGTGGACGGCGCGATCGTGCAACCGAAGCCGTTGCAGAAGAACGGTATTCCGATCTGGATTGCCGGGGGCGGCGAGAAGGTCACGCTGAAGATCGCAGCCAAGTACGCGCAGTACACCAACTTCGACGGCACCCCGGAGGTGTTCGCGCGCAAGTCCGAACTGCTGCGTGAGCACTGCGATTCGGTCGGCACCGACTTCGACGCGATCGTGCGCACGGCCAACTTCAACGTTGCGATCGGTGTCACCGAGGCCGACGTCGAGGCCCGGCTCCGCCAGACCAGGGACCGGATCGCGCGATACGCGGGCGAGGAACTCGCCGAGGCCTCGATGGTCGCCTTCCGCGGCATGCCGGCCGTGGGCACTCCCGAGCAGATCGTCGAGAACCTCGGCGGGCTGCGCGAGCAGGGCCTCGGCTACGCGATCTGCTACTTCCCGGAGGCCGCCTACGACAGCACCGGGATCGAACTGTTCGAGCGTGAGGTGATCCCCGCGCTCGCCGGATAGGAGGGTGTGATGTTGATACGAGAGCTGTCGAGCGAGGGTCTGTGGCTGACGCCGCCGACCGTCGACGACGTCGAGTCGATCACCCGATGCTGTCGGGACGAGGAGATCGGGGAGTGGACCACCCTCCCGAAGCCCTACGGACTCGAGGACGCCGAGCGGTTCGTGACGACCGTGGTGCCGGTCGGATGGGCCGATCGCAGCCCGATCTGGGCGTTGCGGCACACCCCTCGCGGTCACGTGGTCGGGATGATCGGGCTCGGTGCGGCCGACGTCTCCGCCGCCGAGCTGGGATTCTGGCTCGACCCCGCCGTCCGCGGGCGAGGGCTGATGGGTGCGGCGGTGAACCTGGTGTGCGATTTCGGGTTCGAACCGGACGGGCTGGCGCTCGAGCGAATCGAATGGCGCGCCTTCGTGGGCAACACCGACTCGGCAGTGGTCGCGCGTCGAGCCGGCTTCCTGTTCGAGGGGATCCGCCGCGCGGGTGGGGTGCAGCGCGGGCGCAGGCGTGACGAGTGGGTGGCGGGGCTGCTCTACGCGGATCCGCGCGAGCCCGCCGACGGCTGGCCCGCGATCGACTAGCGCAGATTGTCGGGCAGGTCGGCCGCGGCGATCGGGATCTGCTGGTTCTCGGCGCGCGGCACGTCCTCGGCCAGCGGAATCGACTTGGCCAGCAGCTTCCACTCCGCGCCGCTGATCTGCTCGGTCGCCCGCCGGATCACCTTCGGGTCGCGGGTACCCCACGCGATCGGCATCGGGCTGACCATCTGCCAGGTGTCCGAGGTGGACTTGTTGCTCCGGTCGGAGAGCACGGAGATCGACGGCACGCGCTCGCCGACGTGGGTGAGCGAGTGCCCCGGCAGGGTGCGGATGTTGCGGGTCACCAGGGCGTAGTGGGGTCGGTCCGCGGACGGCTTCGCGGTGTTCACCAGGGCCAGCAGCGTCGCGCCGCGGGGCCGGGGCACCGCCACGACGGCGGGCACCAGCTCGCCCTTGGCGTACAGCTCCTCGATCGAGCCGACCTTGCGGGGAGCCCAGTACGCCATCCAGAGCGTGGTCAGCGCGATCACGGCGACCACCACGCCCACGACGTACGACCACGGGTGCGCCAGCGTGAACAGCCACACCGCCAGCGCCGCGAAGAGCAGTCCGGTGATGACGGACGACCACCGCAGCCGACGGACGTCGCCGAGGGTCTCGTTGACGGACTTGGCGTGGGAATGGTCTACGGGGAACTCGAAGCGGCGCACGGTCCTATTCCTACCCGATCGCCGGGCCGAGCAGGTCGTCCGCGTCGGTGATCCGGTACGCGTACCCCTGCTCGGCGAGGAAACGCTGCCGGTGCGCGGCGTACTCGGCATCGAGGGTGTCGCGCGCGACCACGGAGTAGAAGTGCGCCTGCCCGCCGTCGTGTTTGGGGCGCAGCAGCCGGCCGAGCCGCTGGGCCTCCTCCTGCCGGGAACCGAACGTGCCCGACACCTGAACCGCGACCGAGGCCTCGGGCAGGTCGATGGAGAAGTTCGCGACCTTGCTCACCACCAGCGTCTGGATCTCGCCGCGACGGAACGCGTCGAACAGGGCCTCGCGTTCCTTGTTCCTCGTCGAACCCTGGATGACGGGGGCGTTCAGCGCCTCGCCGAGCTCCTCGAGCTGGTCCAGGTAGGCGCCGATCACCAGCGTGGGGGAGTTCGGATGGCGGTCCAGGATCGACTTCACCACCGCGATCTTGGTGTGCGCGGTCGAGCACAGCTTGTAGCGCTCCTCCGGCTCCGCCGTCGCGTACGCCATCCGCTCGGCGTCGGTCAGCGTCACCCGCACCTCGATGCAGTCGGCCGGGGCGATCCAGCCCTGCGCCTCGATGTCCTTCCACGGCGCGTCGTACCGCTTGGGTCCGATCAAGGAGAAGACGTCGCCCTCCCGGCCGTCCTCCCGGACCAGCGTCGCGGTCAGGCCGAGCCGGCGCCGCGACTGCAGGTCGGCGGTCATCCGGAACACCGGCGCGGGCAGCAGGTGCACCTCGTCGTAGATCACCAGACCCCAGTCGCGCGAGTCGAACAGTTCCAGGTGCTTGTACTCGCCCTTGGTGCGGCGGGTGATCACCTGGTACGTCGCGATCGTCACCGGGCGAATCTCCTTGCGCTCGCCCGAGTACTCGCCGATCTCGTCCTCGGTCAGCGAGGTCCGCGCGATCAGTTCGCGCTTCCACTGCCGGCCCGCGACGGTGTTGGTGACCAGGATCAGCGTCGTCGCCTTGGCCTTGGCCATCGCCGCCGCGCCGACCATCGTCTTGCCCGCCCCGCAGGGCAGCACCACCACGCCGGAGCCGCCCGCCCAGAACGAGTCGGCGGCCATCTCCTGGTAGTCGCGCAGCTCCCAGTGGCCCTCCTCGAAGGCGAGGTCGATCGGGTGCGCCTCGCCGTCCACGTAGCCGGCGAGGTCCTCGGCGGGCCAGCCGATCTTGAGCAGCATCTGCTTGAGGTGGCCTCGCTCGGACGGGTGCACGATCACCGTGTCCTCGTCCACCTTCGCGCCGAGCATGGGCGCGATCTTCTTGTGCCGCATCACCTCGGTGAGCACCGCGCGGTCCAGGCTGACCAGCGTCAGGCCGTGCGCGGGGTTCTTCACCAACTGCAGCCGGCCGTAGCGGGCCATGGTGTCGACGATGTCCACCAGCAGCGGCTGCGGGACCGCGAACCGGGAGTAGGTGACCAGCGCGTCGACCACCTGCTCGGCGTCGTGACCGGCGGCGCGCGCGTTCCACAGCGCCAGCGGGGTCACCCGGTAGGTGTGCACGTGCTCCGGGGCGCGCTCGAGTTCGGCGAACGGCGCGATGGCCTGTCGCGCCTGACCGGCCAGTTCGTGGTCGACCTCGAGCAGCAGGGTCTTGTCGGACTGGACGATCAGCGGTCCATCGGTCACGTGCGCCTCCTAGCGATGACAACCACTCCATTGTCCACACTTCTGGCGGGAGTGGTCGTGGCCGAGGACGCCGGCCCTGGCGGTGCCGTGCCGCGGCCGCGCCCGCGGCTCGGTCGGCCCTGACCGCCGAAATGGAAGGATTCCCCGAGAAATCGGGAAATCCCTCCATTTCTTCTTGTTTTGCCGAGACGTGGTCAGGTTTTTCCGTGTCCACTGCACCGGCACCTTCGGTGGTCGCGACTTTTATTTCCCGGACCCGCCCGAATTCGCCTCGGATTCGCTCGAGTCCGTTTCGTGGAGAGGTGTCTTCTCGCGGGGTGGTGATCGGGGATCGGCGACTGTCGCCCCGTTCGTGAGGGCGGGGGTCTTCCCCGGTGCGTGGGTGCGCTGGGGGGTTTGGTTGCGTCGCGGATCAGTGCTTCCGCTTGCGGATCAACTCGCCGGATTCCACCGCCCGATCCCTTTTTTCCGCACGCCTTTCCTTCAACGACTGTGCGGGTTTCTTCAGGCTCTTGCCCGGTTTCTTGTCTGCCATTGTCGCTCCTGAATTCGAAGTGGCAATCACTGGCCACGACCATACGTCATTCGGGAGAAAATGCCAGTCGCGCTGGCAGGCGCATTGTTTCGCCGAGAATTCTCGGGTCAGTCGACGAGTGCGACGCTGGTCACCCGATGCAGGGTGAACCGCCGGACCGCCCCGGCCGCGGGGTCGAACGCGTCGAGCTGACCGCCTCCGACGCTGACCGGGTCCACGATCCGCTCCGACGCGACGCCCTGCGCGTCGACGTAGCCGATCCGCACGCTTCGCTTGACGCGGGCCGCCAGCTGCAGCAGCGCGATGGTCGCCGCGCTGCTGGCCCGGCTGCCGTCGGACCGGACGCCCTCGCCGCGCGGAACCGCCGCCGCCCGCTCGCCGGCCCGCAGCGCACGCACCAGGCTGGCCAGCTGCTCGTCGCTCGGCGCCGACGGAGTGCGCACCAGTCGCTGTCGTCGACGCGAGACCCGCGCCCCGCGCGGTCGCAGGTCGACGATCGAGCCCGAGGAATCCTCGCCGGCCGGTGCGAAGCCTGCCGCGCGCAGCTGCTCGAGCACCTCGGCCAGAGACGCCTGGGAGATCGCGACGGTCGGGGCGAGTGCGCGCAGGGCCAACGGCTCGGCAACGGGGGAGGAGAGCACCTCGGCGAGCAGGGCCGGGTCCTCGCACCGAACGAACGACGAGGCGATGCCGGCGCGCAATCGGCCGTGCCGCCGTGCGACGTCGTCGATCAGGTAGGTCAGGGCCTGCGGCACCGGGGTCCTCGAGTGGTTCGCGAACAGCGCCTGCAGTTCCGCCGCGCTCAGGCCGGCGTCCAGGGCCCGCCGCACGCTCGACTCGCCGATCCGGTACATCGTGGCCGCGCCCGCGGACTCGACGTCCGCGACCAGCGTGATCTGCTCCTGCAGGTCGGGCACGAGTGGTCCCGGCGCGACGACCGTCAGGTCGGCCTGAACCAGCACGTAGTCGATCGGGGCGGGCAGCGCCGCGGTCATCTCCGCCAGCACCGATTCGGGCGGCGCGCCGTGCAGCAGGCTGCGACCGGGGGAGGTCACGGCGCCGCGGCCGACCAGCCCGACCGCGGTCGCCTCCGCGAGGGTGTGCTCGACCGCGCCCGCGCCGAGCCGCGCCGACCACCGGGGACGCCGCCAGGCCACCGCCGCGGCCATCTCGGCGACGGTCGCACCCTGGCCGGTACCGAGCTCGGCGAGCAGCTCCAGCACGAACCGGCGATCGCGCGGTGCGCCGGACGCGCGGACCTCCTCGGACAGCGCGGCGATCGGCTTGTCGTTGACGTCGCGCAGCCCGACCGACCAGGGGCGGCGCGGCATCTCGAGCCAGGCCTGCGCGATCGCCTGCCACCGTTGCGCCGTGCTCGAGTTCAGCCAGGCGTCCGCCGCGACCGTCGGCGCCCAGTAGTCGTCGCCGGTGTCCGGGGTCGGTAGCGGGTCGGGTGCGCCGCTCGAGATCAGCCCGGCCGCCCCGAGCAGCTCGGCCAGCAGGCTCACCCGGGCTTCGTCGATGCCCGCGGCCTTCGCCAGCCTGCGAGTCTCTCGTATGCCCAGCCCGCCCGCCTTGAGGGTCGGGGCGGGTTGGTCGCCGAGCGCCGCGATCAGGTCCTCGCAGTGCCGGACGAGTTCCAACGCCTCACCCGCCGCGGCCGCGTTGACGTCGGCGATCTTGTGCTTCTTCGCGCGGATCGGCGGCGGCGTCAGCGCGCTCGGATCGGTGACCGTTTCGCCGCGCAGGGCCTGGCCCACCTGGTACGGCAGCTCGACGGTCTGCTCGTCGATCCAGTGCAGCAGGCCGAGCGCCAGCAGTCGCTGGACGGGCCGGTCGGGCGGGGTGCCGGGCGCGGCGTCCCGGGTGCGGCCGATCGGTGAGCTGGTCGCCAGGGTGCCGAGCAGGCGGCGTTCGGCGTCGGTCAGGGTGTCGAGCGCTGCGGCGATCTCGTCCGCAGACATGATGTCGCCCGGCTGGTCGATGCGCCAGGTCACCGCGCCTGCCGCAGCGACCGCCACGCGGAGCGTCCGGGTGCCCCAGACCAGCGCCCGCGCGCGCAGCACGTCGAGGGCCCTGTCCACCGTGCGGACGGGTGCCCGGCCAGCGAGGGCGTCGGTCAGCTGTTCGCGGCGCACGCCGGCCTCGGCGGCCCGTTCGAGTGCGAGCAGGCCGAGCAGCGTCAGCTCGAGGACGTTGAGATCGTCGGCGGCGCGGAGGACCGAGGCGCGCTGCTCGGCGCGGGCGGCGAGCACCGACTGGTTCGCGGGCGGCGGGACCGCCAGGTCCGGGCGCAGTCGAAGCAGCTCCGCCAGCTCGGCATCGCTCCGCGCGGCCAGCCAGACTGCCAGGCTCTCTGTCGCCGCGGCGGTGCCGTCGGGTGTGTCGGCGGCCGGGGTAGCGCCTTCGGTGTCGGTCATCGCCTATCAGATTAGATACCTGGGGTGGTCCGGGCGCGGCCTCGGTGTCAAAATGGCCTCGTGGCTAACAATTCGAGCAAGCGATATGTAGATCCAGGCTGGCCGGCGGCGGAGATCCAGGACGGCGACCACGCCGTCACGGAGCTGTCGTCGTCGCGCTCCGGTGGGCTGTCCCCGTTCGGGGAGGACACCGAGTTCCCTCGCCCCGTGTCGGAACTGCCGTACGCACACCCGCACACCGTCATCAACCGCTGACGGCCGGGGATACGAGAAAGGCCCCGCACCTTCGAGG
>NZ_JBHZAH010000056.1:0-30566 GCF_042754225.1 Rhodococcus sp. NPDC059234 | reverse complement strand
GTAGGACACCGCCGAACATACGTTGCGAATGCCTCGCACTGCAGCTCGAAAGAGCTTGCGGTGCGAGGCATTTCGCATTTCCAGGGCAAGAACCGGGTGCCGGCCGCCCACCACCGGCCGACCGGTCACCGGCGACGGCGCCGGCCACCCGGGTGAAGGGAACCGTCATCCGAGGTGAAGAACTTCCGCAGGCGATGTCGAGAATCCGAGACTGGCCCCGTCCCAGTGGTGAGTGCTACCAGAATGGGTGGCACCAGCAACGAGGAGACACATGATGGCCAAGTACCTGCTGCTCAAGCACTACCGCGGCGCCCCGGCTGCGGTCAACGACGTGCCGATGGATCGGTGGGCACCCGAGGAGATCACGGCCCACATTCAGTACATGAACGACTTCGCGGCCCGGCTCGAGGGGACCGGCGAGTTCGTCGACGGTCAGGCGCTCGCCTCCGAGGGAATGTGGGTCCGATACGACGGCGAGGGCAGGCCGCCCGTCACCGACGGCCCGTTCGCCGAGACCAAGGACCTCATCGCCGGCTGGATGGTGATCGACGTCGACAGCCAGGAGCGTGCCATCGAGCTGGCGGGGGAGTTGTCGGCCGCTCCGGGCGCGGGCGGGAAGCCGATCCACGAGTGGCTCGAGGTGCGACCGTTCCTGGCGCCGCCGCCGACGATCGTGGAGTGACCGGATGAACGAGGTCCTCCTCCGGAGCCTCACGCCGAGCGTGGTCGGGATCCTCGTCCGCCGTGGAGCAGACTTCGCGGCGGCCGAGGACGCCGTGCAGGACGCGCTCGTGGAGGCGGTCCGCGTCTGGCCGGCCGACCCGCCGCGGGATCCGAAGGGTTGGCTGGTCACCGTGGCCTGGCGCCGGTTCCTCGACGCGACTCGGGCGGACGCAGCGAGGCGTCGACGTGAGGACCTCGACGTGGAACGAGGCTTGCGGAGCGACAGAGACGACGAGTCGGCGTCCGAGGTGGACGACACGCTCCACCTGTACTTCCTGTGCGCCCATCCGTCGCTGACGTCGTCCTCCGCGGTCGCGCTGACGCTGCGCGCCGTCGGCGGGCTGACTACCCGCCAGATCGCTCGTGCCTACCTGGTGCCGGAGGCGACCATGGCGCAGCGCATCAGCCGGGCCAAGCGCACGGTCTCCGGCGTGCGGCTGGACCAGCCCGGCGACGTCGCCACCGTGCTGCGCGTTCTCTACCTGGTCTTCAACGAGGGATACTCCGGCGATGTCGACCTCGCCGCCGAGGCCATCCGGCTCACCCGGCAGCTCGCAGCCGCGATCGACCACCCCGAGGTGGCGGGGTTGCTCGCCCTCATGCTGCTCCACCACGCCCGTCGCGCCACCCGGACCGCGCCGGACGGCAGCCTGGTGCCGCTCCCCGAGCAGGACCGGGGCCGATGGGACACCGAGTCGATCGCCGAGGGAATCGAGATCCTGCAGGCGGCTCTGGCACGGGACCGGCTGGGCGAGTACCAGGCACAGGCAGCCATCGCGGCACTGCACGCGGACGCGCCCACCGCCGAGAAGACCGACTGGGTGCAGATCGTCGAGTGGTACGACGAGCTCGCCCGCCTGACCGACAGCCCGCTCGTCCGGCTCAATCGCGCGGTGGCCGTCGGCGAGGCCGACGGACCGCGCGCCGGGCTGGCGGCGCTCGCGGTGCTGGACGACTCGTTACCGCGCCACGCCGCGGCGGCGGCGTACCTCCACGAGCGGGACGGCGACCTGACGACCGCGGCACGGCTGTACGTCGAGGCCGCCGACAAGGCGCCCAACCTCGCCGAACGGGACCACCTGACGCGCCAGGCCTCCCGGCTCAACGCCTGGCGGTCTCGCTGACGCGTTGCGCTCGGATGTTCCCGCAGCACTCGGCGGGGCGCGGTCTGGGCCGCGGGGTTATAGTTGCGTAATGCAACACGATCGGAGCGGGGCTGTCGCTCGGGTACACGAGGAGATGGTGAACCTTCTCCGCGAAGTGATGACCGGCGAGCGGCCCGCGGGCGGAATGCCCACCTTCGCCCAACACTCGGTGCTGTCGTACATCGCGCGTCATCCCGGCTGCCGTGCGACCGACATCTCGGACGCGTTCGGTGTGCATCGTTCGACGGTGTCGAGGCAATTGCGTCAGTGCGTCGACGGGGGCTGGGTGCACGCGGAGTCCGGACCGGTCCGCCAGGGACACCCGCTCACGCTCACCGACATCGGGACCGGCGTCCTGGCGGACGCGGACCGGCAGCGTCGAGCCGAGGTGGACGCGCGCGTCCGGGACTGGCCGACCGGCGAGGTCGAGGAGTTCGCCGGCCTCCTGTACCACTTCCGTTCCAGTACCACTCCTGCCCGCACGAACGCCGACACGACCGGAGATGACCACAGTGCGTGAGTACACGACCAACGCAACCTTCACCATCGCCGATGACGACGCTCTCGTCCGGTCGGTGTATCGGCACGCGCGCGAGACCCCGGATCTGGTCCTGTTCTCCCGGCCCGACGGGGAAGGCTGGCGCGACGTGACGGCGACCGAGTTCGCCGAACTGGTCTCGGGAGTGGCCAAGGGGCTGATCCAGCGCGGTGTGCGGGCCGGGGATCGGGTGGTCCTGCTGTCCGCGACCCGTTTCGAGTGGACCCTCTTCGACTTTGCGATCTGGGCCGCCGGCGCGGTGTCGGTTCCGATCTACGACTCCTCGTCGCCCGACCAGATCGGTTGGATCGTAGAGGATTCCGGCGCCGTGCTGGCGATCGTGGAATCGGCCGACCATGCCTCGTCGTTCACGGATCTCGGTGTCGAGGCGCTGGCCGTCGAGGCCGATGCGGTCGAGACGCTGCTCGCGGCCGGACGTGACCTGGACGACGATGTGGTTCGGGATCGGATTGCCGACATCCGGGCCGACGACCTCGCCTCGCTGGTGTACACCTCCGGTACCACCGGCCGCCCGAAGGGCTGCCGCCTCACGCACCGGAACTTCTTGTCCGAGGTCCGTGGGATCCTCACGGCCAGCATCGGCACGGTGGCCCGGCCCGGAAACCGGATGCTCACGTTCCTGCCGCTCGCCCACGTCCTGGCGCGCGCGGTGTCCCTGGCGATGTTCGAGGCCGGCGGGACCCAGGCGCACTGGTCGAACTTCGGCACCATCGTCGGGCAGTTCGACCGCTTCAAGCCGCACACCATCCTCGGCGTGCCCCGCGTGTTCGAGAAGGTCCGCGACTCAGCAGCGCATTCCGCCGCACAGGGCGGGGCCATCCCGAAGGCCGTGTTCGGGTTCGCGGAGAGGACCGCGATCCGCTACAGCGAGTCGCTCGACGAGGGTGGACCCTCACCCTTGCTGCGACTGAAGCGCTGGGTGGCGGACCGGCTGGTGTACACGAAGCTGCGGACGGCACTCGGCGGCGAATGCTGGTGGGCGATCTCGGGTGGCGGGGCCCTGATGCCGCGGCTGGGGCACTTCTTCCGCGGTGTCGGGGTACCGATCTACGAGGGCTACGGACTGACGGAGTCGACCGCGGCGCACTGTGTGAACGTTCCGGACGCGCAACGGATCGGCAGCGTCGGGCAGCCGATGGGTGGCAACAGCGTCCGCATCGCCGCTGACGGGGAGATCGAACTGTCCGGTGGGGTCGTGTTCGGTGGCTACTGGCACAACGACCGGGCCACCGCCGACGCATTCGACGGCGACTGGTTCCGCACCGGCGACCTCGGTGCCCTCGACGAGGACGGCTACCTGACCATCACCGGTCGCAAGAAGGACCTGCTCATCACCGCGGGAGGCAAGAACGTCTCACCCGGCCCGCTCGAGGATCGGATGCGTTCGCATCCGCTGGTGTCGCAGGCCGTGGTCGTCGGCGACGGACGTCCGTTCATCGGCGCGCTGCTCACGGTGGATCCGGAGGTGCTGGCGCACTGGAGTTCCCAGCACGGCAAGGACGGGTCGTCGATCGCCGACCTGCGAGACGACCCCGATCTGCGCGCCGCGCTGCAGGAGGTCGTCGACGACGCGAACACCACGGTGTCGCATGCCGAGGCAGTGAAGCGGTTCGCGATCCTCGGCCGAGATCTCACGGAGGAGGGTGGGGAGCTCACCGCGACCCTGAAGATCAAGCGAAACGTGGTGGCGGAGCGGTTCGCCGACGAGATCGACGCGTTGTACCACTGAACGCTGCGGTGTGCCGGGAAGTGAGTGCGACGACCTGCGCGTGGCGGCCCACACGTAGTGTGGACCGCAGAGCCGAGTTGTGTCTGCGTCGCCCGTCGCCCACTGCTCTCCCATTTGTACGGGTCGAGCGCAACGGACGGTCACGCACACCATGGACAACGCCGCCAGCCTGGGCATTCAGGCATTCATCACCGAGGTCGCCCAGCGGGGTGGTCGAGCAGTTCGGTTGACCCATTCCCGCCGGAACCCGGTCCAGGTGCGGGGCGTCGACGGCTCCCTGCATGTCGTGCGGGTGCGGACCAAACTGGAGGGGGACTGGCGGGCGCGTCGGCAGGACGGGTCACTCGAGACCGACGACACCGGGTCGCAGTTCTGGGTCTTCGTCGACCTGGCCGGCAGTCAGCCTGAGTTCTTCGTCCTCCCGTCCGAGGAGGTCGCAGCCGACATCCGGGGCGAGGTCGATCTGTGGGTGCGCGAGGCGCCGGGGCGTACCCGAACCGGCGCGCACACCATCGCGGTCGAACGGGTCGCGCACGGACGGCTGCGGTGGGACCTGCTCGGGCTGTCGGCGACTAAGGACCCGAGCCGCACTCCCGAAGTCGTCGCCGGCGTCGAGGCCGCCGTGCGCAGGCGACCGGTACCGGTGAAGCAATTGGTCGGCGAGGTGGACGACGCTCGTCTCCGCGTCGTCGCCGACTTCGAGGGCTATCGCCTGGTCGGACGGTACGACGAGGCGACGCGTCGGCTCCAGGTCACCCGGGGGCCGATGGAGGGCAGGCGTTTCGACGACCCGACGGCGGCTGCGGTCGCGGTGACAAGCCACATCAGTGGCGACGTCGAGGTGGCAGACGGCTGGAAGTTCTGGCGGGTCGACTGCCCGGAGCGGACGCCGCTCGGTGACTGGGTCGGGACGAGCTGACGGGCGAGGGCTGGCGGGCTACCAGAGTCGGAAGGCGCTGTCCGAGACGGTGAATCCGTGTCCGGTGGTCTCGCAGGTGACGCCGGTGCGTTCGTCGACCGTGCAGGTGAATCCCTGAACCCGCAACGGTGAACCGTAGGGCAGAGCCTTCGCGGTGCCGTCGAACCGGTGGAACGCCGGGTCGCCGGCGGAGAAGAACTCACCGGGCCTGTCCGCGGTGACCCGGATCGAGTTCGGCGCCACGGGACCGGGCGCCCCGGAACCCTGTACCTGCGGGGCGCTGGGGGGGAACGCGCCGTGGCAGCCGGCGACGGGTTGCCGTGCGGTGACGATCGCGCACTCGAACTTCGAGCTGGGACTGGTGAAGTAGTACGAACCCGCCTGGGTGCCCGCGTAGTCCGCCACCTGTGCGGCGGGGACGGCCTTGGTCGTGGTGGGCGTCGCGGTCCGCGCCGGCGGCGTGGTGCGAGGAGTGCTCGTTGGGAGCGATTCCGCGGTCGGGGAGGCGTTGCCGCCGACGGTGGTGCCGCACGCGGCCGTGAGCGCGAGAGCTCCACACGTGACGAGCATCAGGCCCCAACGAGGAAATCCCATGCCCGTCATCGTAGGGAGCCGGTCCCCTCGCACGGGTGTGCACCCTCGCAGATCAGCAGGGACGGCCGCATCGGAGAGCGGGCAGGTCCGCGTCCCGAAGCGACGGGGCTGCCCTTGGTACCGTGGCGAAGGACGTGTGCCCAGGCAGTAGGAGGCTTCCGTGCAGAGCGAGCAGGACGTGATCGCAAGCCCGCCGGAGACGTTGAGCGTCGACACGCCTGACGGTGCCGTCCGTGGGTACGCCGACGGCGCGGTGTTCGTGTGGAAGGGAATTCCGTACGCCACCGCCGGCCGGGAACGCCGATTCCGCTCGCCGCTGCCGCCGACACCGTGGAACGACGAGCGTGACTGCCGCGAGTTCGGGCCGATCGCACCCCAGGCCAAGGCGATGCAGGTGCCGATGGACCCGGCGATGACCGCGGACGAGGACTGCCTGTCGGCGAACGTGTGGGCGCCCCGACCGGACGGCGAGCCGCGACCGGTGATGGTGTGGGTGCACGGTGGCGCGTACTGCGTCGGATCGTCCTCGCAGACGGTGTACGACGGCAGGCGGCTGGCCGAACTCGGCGACGTCGTGGTGGTCACCGTCAACTACCGGCTCGGGGTCATGGGGTTCCTCGACCTGTCGTCCTGCGGGCAGGGATTCCAGGCGAACGTCGGGCTGCGAGACCTGATCGCGGCGCTCGAATGGGTGCGGCGGAGCATCGCGGCGTTCGGCGGCGACCCCGGAAACGTCACGGTGTTCGGTGAGTCCTCCGGGGCCGGATCCATCACCACGCTGATGACCTCGCCGCGGGCCGAGGGGCTCTTCCACCGCGCCATCGCGCAGAGCGCCCCCGCGACGTCCGTGTACGGTGCCGAACGCGCGGCCGCGGTCGCGGCCCGTTACCTGGAACTGGTCGGGGTCGACGCGGGGGAGCCGGACCGGCTGCTCGAGCTGCCGATCGAGAAGCTGACGGAGGCCGGTGACGCGCTGCTCGACGAGGTCACCACCACCGTCCCCGGCACGCTCGCGATGGCCCCGGTGGTGGACGGGGACCTGGTGCCGCGGTACCCGGTGGCGGCGTTCCAGAAGGGCCACGCGCATCGCATCCCGTTGATCATCGGGACCAACCGGGACGAGGCGTCGATCTTCCGGTTGACCCGTTCGCCGATCCTGCCGGTCACCGCCGACACCGTGAACCAGATGTTCACCGCGATCGCCTCGGACCACCCGAACCTGTCCGCGGCCCGCGTCGCGGAGATCATCTCCGCCTATCCGGACTGGTCGAAATCGACTGGTGCGATGGCTGTTTCGAGAGACGCCGCGTTCCGGATGCCCTGTCTGTGGATCGCGGACGCGCACAGCAGGCACTCGCCGACCTGGGTGTACCGCTTCGACCACGCGACGCCGATGCTCAAGGCGGCGAGGGTCGGCGCGAGCCACGCCACCGAGTTGCCGTACGTGTTCGGCAATTTCGGCACCCTCAACGTGGACCCAACCTTCTGGCTCGGCGGGCGCAAGACCGCGCTGGAGGTGTCTGGCCGGGTGCAGCGGCGGTGGCTGGCGTTCGCCCGCTACGGAGTGCCCGCGGCGCTGGACGCCTCGAAGCACTGGGCGCCCTACCTCGAGGACACGCGCTCGACCTTGCTCGTCGACAAGACGGACACGCTCGCCGCCGATCCGGACCGGGACCTGCGGGCGGCGTGGGGCAACGAGGTTATGGGCTTCAGCTGATCGGTCTGTAGCGTCAGGAGCATGAGCAAGCTGGACGAGGTCGGCGAACGGGAATCGTGGCGCTGCTGGTTGTGCGACGAGCCGGTCGACCCGGACATGTCGGTCAACGACCCGCGGGGCCCGAGCATCGACAGCATCTTCGCCGCGAAGAAGGGCAAGGGCGGACCGGAGCGGCTGGCGCATCGGGCGTGCAACACCAAGAAGGGTGCGATCAAGCCGGTCGTGCCGTGGTCGGACGCGCTCTTCGTGATCGACCCCGCCCCGATCGTCGGGGTGGTCGAACAGCTCACCCGCAAGCCGGGGCGGGTCGCGGTCGCGCGGTGCCCCTCGAAGTCCGACGCCGAGGATGCGGCGGCCTGGCTGCTGGACCGGTTGTCGCGGCTGGCGCCCGAGCTGAGCCTCGACACCAAGATCGAGCCGGGCGGCGGCGGCTTCCTCCTGGTCCTCGTGCGCTGACTGCCGCGAAGCCGATTCATGCCCGGGCGTCGAGGCGTCCTCGAAGGAACCGACGTTCGGCCGCGTTGTCGGCCAACGCCAGGGCCGCCTCGTAGGCCCGTCGGGCGTCGGCCTCGCGGCCGAGGCGTCGGAGCAGGTCTGCCCGCACGGCGTGGAAGACGCGGTAGCGGCCGAGACCGAGCGCATCGACCAGCTCGAGCGCCGGACCGGGGCCGTCGACCTCCGCCACCGCGACCGCCCGGTTGAGCGCGACCACCGGGCTCGGGGCGACCGCGAGCAGGTGGTCGTACAGCACGACGATCTGCCGCCAGTCGGTCGCGGCCGCGGTGGGTGCTTCGCTGTGCACGGCGCCGATGGCCGCCTGAATCTGGTAGGGCCCCGGGCGGTTTCGACGCAGGCATCGGCGCACCAACTCCTGCGCCTCGGCGATCCGATCCCGATCCCAGCCTGATCGGTCCTGATCGGCGAGTAGCACCGGTTCGCCGTCCGCGCCGACGCGCGCCGATCGCCGGGACTCGGCGAACAGCATCAACGCGAGCAGTCCCACCGCCTCCGGTTCGTCGGGCATCAGCTCGGCCAACATGCGGCCGAGCCGGACCGCCTCGGTGCACAGGTCGTCGCGGACCAGCCGCTCGCCGGCGCTGGCGGCGTAGCCCTCGTTGAAGATCAGGTAGATCACGGCCAGTACCCCGCGGAGCCGGTCCGGTAGGTCGGCCTCGCTCGGGACGCGGTAGGGGATCCGCGCGTCCCGGATCTTGCCCTTGGCGCGGACCAGCCGCTGCGCCATCGTCGCTTCCGGGACGAGAAACGCGCGGGCGATCTCCGCGGTGGTCAGGCCGCCGAGCAGTCGCAGGGTCAGCGCGACCTGCGCCGCATCGGACAGCGCGGGGTGACAGCAAGTGAAGACGAGTCGCAGCCGGTCGTCTTGCACGACGCCCTCCTCTCGGGCGGTGTCTCCGTCGGTCTCGTCGAGCAATGCGCTCTCGAGGACGGCGCGGGCCTGCCGGTCCACCCGCGACGACTCCCGGCGCAGCCGGTCGATCGCCCGATTGCGGGCGGTGGTGACGATCCAGCCGGCCGGGCTCGGTGGCAGTCCCGTCGCCGGCCACCGCGCCGTCGCCTCGGCGAACGCGTCCTGAACGGCCTCCTCGGCGAGGTCGATGTCGCCGAAACGGCCGACCAGGACCGCGACCGCGCGGCCGTACTCGCGGCGGAAGACCGCATCGATCTGTGAACCGGTCGCGGTCATCGGCGTCAACCCTGGAAGGGGCGGACCTCGATCGGGAGAGTGGTCGCTCGAGTGAGCTTGCGGCCCCACTCGAGGGCCGCGTCGAGGTCCGCGGCGTCGACGATGGTGAAGCCGCCGAGATGCTCCTTGCCCTCGATGAACGGTCCGTCCGTCGTCAGGACGTCGTCGCCGCGAGCGCGCAGGACGGTGGCGGTGCTGGGCGGATGCAGCCCACCCGCGAACACCCACGCGCCCGCCGTCCGCATCTCCTCGTTGAGGGCGTCGAGGTTCTCGGTGATCGCTGCCAGTTCCGCCGGCTCGGGCACTGGTCCGTCGGGCTGGTACACGCTGAGCAGGTAGTGCGGCATGGTCTTCCTCCTGTGACGACGTCCCGGCGCGGCGCGGGGGGACTCTCACCCTGTAAACGAACGAGCCTCCTCCGGATCGACATCGCGTGCGTCCAGTTCCCGCAGGGCGGGCAGTCCGAAGCAGACCGCGGCGATCACGCACACCGGGATCGCCAGCACGAAGAAGGTGGCCTCGATGCCGACGGCGTCGATCAGCGGTCCCGCCAGCAGGTAGCCGAGCGGCCCGGCGGCGTACGCGGTGGACGTCATCACCCCGACCACCCTTCCGCGCATGTGCTCGGGACTGCGGGTCTGCATGGCGTAGTTCGCGATCGGTCCGACCGGGCCGAACACCAGCCCGACCATCAGTGCGAGAGTCAACGTCACCCACAGCGGTGGCAGGAACGCCATGCCGACCATGCACGCGCCGAGGGCCGACATCGCCAGCAGCATCAGCGTTCGGCGCCGCACGCGGGCGGCGAGCACGCCGTAGGCGAGTGCCCCGACGACTCCGCCGACGGCCATCGCCATCAGCACCCACCCGAGCTGCGCCGGCTGCCCGAGCTCGGTGAAGTAGGTCGGGAACAGGACGCTCTCGACGGGCATGTACAGCGCGACGACGGCCATGTCGACGAGGGCGAGGGTGCGCAGCAATCGGTTGTGCCACACGAACTTCAGGCCCTCGAGGGTGCCGGACCACATGGACTCGGGCCGGGTCCGGTGGTCCGGCAGGCCGGCGCCCTCGAGCCGCAGGAACGCGATCGTGACGATCGAGGCGGCGAAGCAGGCCGAGGTCACCCACAGGGTGTTCACCGCGCCGACGCTCGCGATGAGGACACCGCCGACGCCGGGGCCGATCAGGTACGCGACGTTGTAGTTCGCCTCGTACAGGCTGTTGACCCGGTCCAGGGACCAGCCGGCGTCCTTCGTCGCGGCGGGCAGCATCGACTCGCGGGCGGCGATGCCGGCGGGGTCGAAGGCGGCCCCGAGCGCGGCGAGCACCGCGAGCAGCGGCACCGACAGCCCCGCCGTCGCCGCCATCAGCGGAATCAGCGCGACCGAGATCCCCGACAGCGCGTCCGAGACCAGGGAGGTGCGACGGCGGCCGAACCGGTCGACCACCGTGCCGGAGAACAGGCTCGAGAGCAGCAACGGCAGGGTGGCGGCGCCGGCGACGATCGCCGCGTCGGTGGCCCGACCGGTCTGCTGCAACACCAGCCAGGGCAGCGCGACGATGGTGATGCCGTTGCCGGTTGCCGACAGGAGGGTGGCCAGGTTGATCAGGACCAGCGGGGCTCGGCGTCGGGTCGGGGTTACCGTCGGCGCGGTCACGGATTCGGTCCTTCGGGTCGGGGTGGCAGTCATTCGACGCTAACAGCGCACTTCGGTCGGGCGCGACCGAATTTCCGCGGGGGCACAGGCTCCGGCGAACTTCGCGCTCCCATTCTTTGAGAGGGTTCATTGACAATGGCTTTCCCGGGGCCGACTGTTGGCGTCGTCGGTGTAACGCAGGTAACACTTGGGAGGAAATGTGACGAACGCTCAGCCGCCGGACGACATGAGGATGCAGCGAACGAGCCGGGACATGACGGTCGTGCCGGCCGCCTTGGCCGGATGGCTCGCCACCAAGCTCCCCGCGGGCGCGGAGCCCACCGTCACCCTGCACTCCGGGATCGACGCCAACGGGATGTCCTCCGAGACTCTCGTATTCGACGCGTCCTGGCGGGAGGACGGCGAGCAGCGCACCGCCGAGTACGTGGCCCGCGTTGTGCCGTCGGCCGACGACATCCCGGTCCTCGAGAGCTACGCGCTGCAGGACCAGTACGACACGATGCGGATCATCGGAGAGTCGAGCGACGTCCCCGTGCCGCGGGTGGGTTTCATGGAGCCGACGGGTGACGTGCTGGGGGCGCCGTTCTTCCTCATGGACCGACTTGTCGGGGTGGTCCCGCCCGACGTGATGCCGTACAACTTCGGCGGCAACTGGCTCTTCGACGCGTCACCGGAGGACCAGCGGCGCCTGCAGGACAGCACCGTGAAGGCTCTCGCGGGCCTGCACGCGATCCCGGCGGCGGGCGAGACCTTCGCCTTCCTCGACCCGAAACACCCCGGCGCCACCGCGTTGCAGCGCAACCTCGCCCGCACGCGCGCCTGGTACGAGTTCGCTGTCCGTGACCTCGAGCGCTCACCGCTGATCGACCGCGCCCTGAGCTGGCTCGAGTCCACCCTGCCGCGCACCGCCGAGGCGGTGCTGACCTGGGGGGACGCCCGCCTCGGCAACGTGATGTACGTCGACTTCGAACCGGTCGGAGTCCTGGACTGGGAGATGGCGAGCATCGGCCCGCGCGAGCTGGACCTGTCCTGGTTGATCTTCGCGCACCGGGTCTTCGAGTCGATGACGACCCGCTTCGGCCTGCCCGGCATGCCGGACTTCATGCGCGAGGAGGACCTGGTGGCTCGGTACGTCGAACTCACCGGCGCCCCGATCGGCGACCTGCTCTGGTACCACGTCCACAGCGCGGTCAACTGGGGAATCCTCTTCATGCGGACCGGCGCGCGAGCCATCCACTTCGGGGAGGCCGAACGCCCAGACGACATCGAGGAATTGATGCACCACAGACCCTTGTTCGAGAGCCTCCTCGACAGTCTCGAGGTGGCGGCCCCGTGAGCGAGCAGTTGAACGAGCTCGGCTATTACGCGGTGACCCGGCACCCGGCAGACGCGCGGGTGCTGCTGCCCGAGGCGCGGGCGGCGGAAGAGCTCGGCCTGGGCTCCTGTCATGTCGGAGAGCGCTTCACCGTGAAGGACGCCGCGGTGCTGTCCGGCGCGCTGGCCGGTGCCACGACCAACCTGGGTATCGCCCCGTCGACCAACCACCACACCCGGCACCCCACCGTCACCGCGACCGTGGGATCGACGATGCACGCGCTGACCGAGGGGCGTTTCTCCATGGCGTTCGGCCGAGGAATGGGTGCCTACTGGCAGGCCATCGGTCTTCCGGTGGTGACCGAGGCCCGGCTGCGCGACTTCATCGGCATTCTGCGTCGCCTGTGGGACGGCGAGACCATCCTCAATCACGATGGGCCGGCGGGGAAGTGGCCGGTGCTGCGCCACGTGAACGGGTTGGCGGACGCGCCGCCGATCGGCATGGTCGCGGTCGGTCCCAAGACGATGGAACTCGCAGGCGAGATCTGCGACTACGTCATCCTGCACACCTTCTTCTCGGACGAGGCGACGGTCGCGTCGGTCGAGGCCGTGCGTCGCGGTGCCGAGCGGGCGGGCAAGGACCCGGACAGCGTGCGGATCTGGGCCTGCCTGGCGACGGTCAGCGACACCCTCGCGGAGGAGGATCGGCTGCGCCGCCGGGCCGGGCGGCTCGTCACCTACCTGCAGGCCTATGCCGACGTCCTGATCCGCGCGAACGGCTGGGACCCCGCCGTGTGGGAGCGGATCCGCGAGACCGAGCTCTTCACGAACGCGGCAGCCGTGGGTCCCATCGACGCGAGTGCATCGGTCGAGACGCTGGAGCAGCTCGACGCCTTGATGCCTGACGAATGGTTGGCGTCGGCGGCCTCGGGATCGCCCGAGAACTGTGCGAAAACCATCGCCCGGCAGTTCGACCTGGGCGTGCACTCGGTCATCATGCACGGGGCGAGCCCGCAGGAGCTCGCGCCCGTCGTGGCGGCGTACCGCGCCGATCGACCGACGCTGCGACGGGCCGTCGCGGCGAATGCGGGACGGTTCGCCTGAGCGGCCGCCGGTAAACTGTGCGCAAGACCGGGGGCCTTGCTCCCGGTCTTGCGCGCACCCAACACGTAGGACGGACCGAGATTGTCAGCAACGTCGGGAACTGGCGCGGTTCGCATGTCGAGGACCTGCCGGTCATGACGAGCGAGTCCCCGCAGGCGGCCCGGGCGCTGGAGCAGTGGCGGGTGGCCGTCCCGACCCCGGTCACGCTGTCGGCCGCCGGTACGCGGCTGAACAAGCGCGGCCTCGAGACCCGGGCACGGCTGCTCGACGTGGCCATCGCCTGCCTGGCGGACAGCGGCAGCGAGCCGATCTCCGCGAATCGGGTCGCCAAGGAGGCCGGCGTCACCTGGGGCACGGTCCAGCACCAGTTCGGTGACCTGGACGGCCTGTGGGTCGCCGTCGTCACCGAGATCCACGCCCGCAGCTGGGTCGAGATCCCGGGTCCGTGGCCCGCGCGGACCGGTTCACTGCGCGAGCGGGTCGAGGGAGCCATCGACTCCGTGTGGACCTACCTCGACACGACCGAGGGGCGGGCGCTCACCGCGCTCCGCACCTGGCTGCCCCCGCGACGTTCGGACATTGCCGCCGAGTACCCGAGGACGGCAGCGGCCTTCGCCGCCCGCGAGAACGACTGGATTCAGGGCTTCGACTACCTGATGGACGGCCTCGACCTCGACCCGGTCAAGCTGCATCAGGTGCGATGCCTGCTCCCGGCGGCCGTGCGAGGCCTCAGCAACGAGCGCCAGCTCGGCTTCACCTCGGAGCTCGACGTCGCCCGCCGGACGCTCGCCGAAGCACTCGTCGCCTTCTTGACCTGAGTCACGGGTGCAGGCGAGGGCACTTGCCGACGCGCTGGGAGCGGCGGCGGGGGCACCCGGCTCGGGGACCGTCCGATCGGCGGTGTGCCGACCGGTCAGTCGGGTGCGGGGAGCTGTCCGGCCAGCACGTCCAGCGCCTCCGACAGCGCGGTCATCGACGCGAGCGCCCGGGACAACTCCTCGCGACCCATCGCCTCGGCGAGGCGCCGGGCGAAATCGGCGTGCCCGGGGTTGATCTCGGCGACCGCCGCCAGACCGTGGTCGGTCGCGGCAACCAGCTTGGCGCGACGGTGCGCCGGGTTCTCGCGGTACTCGGCGAGCCCGCGCTCGACGAGCAGGTCGGCGATGCGCTGCACGCTCTGCCGGGTGATGCCCATCTCGCGTGCGATCCCGGCGACGGGCAGCGGGTCGTGCAGCACCGCGCCGAGCACCTGCCACCACGCGGCGGTGATCCCGGCCGGCCGGGCCAGTTGCGCGGCGACGTCGAGGAACTGGCCGTTGAGCTTGAACGAGGTCAGCGCGGCGCCGCTGAGCAGGTGTTGCTCGTCGGTGGCCATCAGGACGTCATGAGCTCGTAGAAGCCGGCCGGATCCTGGTGGCGGTAGAGCTTGAACCACGACTCGAGCACGCTCGGCTCGAACACCTCGAGGCGCGCGAGGATCGCCCGCGCGAACTCGACCGGAGCGATCCCGCTGGCGGTGATCAGGCCGCGGTCGTCGACGGCGGGTTCGTCGCGGTAGCGCTCGGCTCCCGAGTAGCCGGTCGCGGCCAGGAACTCGGCGGCGTTGCTGGTGTGGTCCCGATCGTCGAGCAGTCCGGCGAGTGCGAGCCCGCCGGTGGCGCCGCAGATCGCGGCGACCGGCACACCCGCCGCCAGGAACTCGCGCGCCTTCTCCGTCCAGGGCACGAACTGCTCGGTGTTCCAGATGTCGTTGCCCGGCAGGATCAGCATTGCGCTCTCGCGTGGGTCCAGGTCGGCGAGCGCAACGTCGGGAAGCACCTTCATGCCGCCCATCGTCGTTATCGGCTCGGTGCTCGCGCCGACCGTGGCGGTGGCGAAGCGGCCGGGCGTCTTGTGGAAGAGCGGCCTGTTGATGTGGGCGGTGGCGTAGCCGACCTCCCAGTCCGCGAGGGTGTCGTATGCGGCGACGTGCACTGTTTCGGTCATAGACAGCACGCTGTCACATTGACAGCGTGCTGTCAATGGCTCTTCAGGTTCGACGCATCGCCGTTCGGGTCGGCACGGAGATGGCCAGCACGCCCAGCAGCACGGTGACGCCGATGATCGCGCCGTAGACGGCCGGCGAGATCGTCGGCACGGGCCGGCCGGAGACTCCGATGCTCACGCCCACCAGGGGCGGCAGGGCGATCAGGGTGCCGACCACCGCCGCGATCGTCACGACGATCACCGCCTCGGCGCGCATCATCGCCCGGACCTGTCGCGGGCCGGCGCCGATCAGGTGCAGCAGCGTGAACTCGCGAGCGCGGTCGGCGGTGGCCATCACCAGCGTGTTCACCACCGCGACTGCGAGGTAGCCGAGCAGTACGGACAGCGCGATCAGGCTGGTCCACGACTGCGCGTCGCGTTCGTCCTCGCCCGCGGCACCCAGGGCGGCGCGATCCGCGACGACGAGCCCGGCCGCCGCCAACTGCTCTCCGACCTCGCCGGTGCGGCCGGGCTGCGCCCGCACCAGGATCGAGTCGTCGAGCCCGCTGGTGGTGTGCGCCCGCACCGTCTCGTTCGACATGGTGAGGTCGCCGAAACCGAGCCCGCGTCCGTACGTGGCGACGACGGTCGCGGTGACCGGGGTGCCGTCGCCGAGGTGCAGGTCGACGGTCTCGCCGACGCGGGACCCCGTGGTCTGCGCGGCGTCGGTGCTCAGTGCCACGGTGTTCGGCGCCCGGAGCCCGTCGAGGCTGCCGGCGACGACCTCCAGGTCCAGGGTGTCCGGCGTGGCCGCCGGATCCACACCCTGCAGTGCGTACGTCTCGGTCGTCGAACTGTCGCCGGTCGAGCGGGTGAACAACGCCTGGCTGCGGGCCACTGGATTCGCGGCCAGCACACCGGGAAGCGCGGACAGTGACTCCGCCAGGGCGGGGGACAGGCCCGAACCCGGTGCGGCGACGAGGAAGTCGGCCGTCACGCCCTGCCGGGACTGGTGGGTGGCCTCGGCGGCGACCGTGGACTGCGCGAAGATCTGTACCGAACCGAGCCCGATCGCGAGGGCCAGTGGCGTGATCGCGGACGCCAGCCGGCGGGCATTGCCGCTCGTGTTCGCGGCCGCCAGGAACAGGGAGGCGCGTCCCGAGCGGCGCAGCGGGACGCCGATCACCGACACCGCACCCGCGACCAGGCGCGGTCCGAGCAGGCCGACCGAGATCATCAGCAGTACAGCCGAACTCGCGGCGCCGGCGACAGCGGCAGGTCCGTGCAGGAACACCGGCACCATCGACGAGCCGAGCCCGACGGCGCCCAGCGCCACGCCGGTGACCGTCCGGCCGCGACCGAGTGTCGACGGCGTGGTGGCCGCCTCCTGCAGTGCTTCGACCGGGTTGATTCGCGCCGGGCGCCGCGCCGCGATCGCGGCGGCGATCCGGGCGGTGAGCAGGCTTGCCGCCACGGCGACGACGGCCGGCAGCGGGCTGTAGGCGAGCGCGAAGTCGTGCGGCAGCAACCCGACCGCGGCAAAGCGTGCCCTCAGGAGACCGGCGAGCAGGTACCCGGGGACCGTGCCCGTCAGGGCGGCGACACCGCCGACCAGCAGCACCTCCCGGCCCACCAGACGATGGATCTGCGCCGGGGTGGCGCCGACCGCGCGCAGCAGGGCGAACTCGCGTCGGCGCTGTGCGATCGTCAGCGACAGCGTGGTCGCGACGACGAACATCGCGATCAGCACCGCGGTGCCGGCGAACGCCGTGCCGAGCTGAACCAGTTCGTTTCGAGCGCTGCCGGAGTCGAGGAACTCGGCGTCCCCCCGACTCGGCCCGGTGTACACGTCGAGGTCGGGGAAGGCGCGCCGGATCTGGCCGGCAAGCGCCGCCGCGGTCGTCCCGTCCGCCGCGTCGACCCCGACCGCGTCCACGGCGTCCGGGTGCGGCGCGAGCGCCGCGGCCCGTGCATCGGTGAGGAAGACGTGCGCGGACCGGTCCGGGGTGGCGCCGGCCCGGGCCGCGGCGATGCCCACGACGGTGTAGTCGTCACCGATTCCGCCGTGCGCCAGCGAGATCCGATCCCCGATCCGGGCAGGCCGAAGCGTATCGACGACCACCTCTCCCGGACCGCTCGGGGCCCGGCCCTCGCGGATCTCGTACGGAGTCAACGCCGCCGACGTCCAGCCGTGCGCCTCGACGGGGTGGCCCGACCAGGTCAGCGGCACCGTCCGGTCGGGCACCGCGCTCGCGACACCCGGCAGCGCCGCCAGTTCGGCGACCGTGCCAGCGGACAGGGGCGCACGTTCCGGGAAGGGGCGGTCGAAGTCCTCCTCGACGTCGAGACTCTGGCGGGCGCCGACGACGACGTCGGCACCGGCGTAGCGCTGCGGCCCGATCCCGCCACGGACGCCGGACTCGATCAGCACCCCCAGTCCGGTGACCAACATCGCCGCGCACAGCACCGCGACGAACATGCCGACGAAGCCGCCGCGGTGCTCGCGGATACCTGCCCTGGCAAGTGATCTCATGCTCACCACTCCCCGAGGTGGGTCATGTGGTCGGCGACCTGCTGCGGGGTCGGGCGGTCGAGGTGGCCGACGAAGGCGCCGTCGGCGACGAACACCACCCGGTCCGCGTGCGCGGCGGCCACCGGGTCGTGGGTGACCATCACCACGGTCTGCTCGAGGTCCACGGCCGTCCGGCGCAGCAGGTCGAGGACCTGCCTGCCGGTCCGGGAGTCGAGCGCGCCGGTCGGTTCGTCCGCGAAGACGGCGTCGGGCCGGGTCACCAGGGCCCGCGCGATGGCGACCCGCTGCTGCTGGCCGCCGGACATCTCCGCAGGCTTGCGTCCGCGCAGGTCCGCCAGGCCGACCGCACCGACGACGAAGTCGAGCCAGCCGCGGTCGGGCTCCCGGCCGGCCAGCAGCAGCGGCAGCGTGACGTTCTGTTCCACCGTCAGCGCGGGCAGCAGGTTGTAGGCCTGGAAGACGAAGCCCACGTGGTCGCGCCGGAACGTCGTGAGCGCCTTCGGCTTCAGTCGCGAGATGTCGGTCCCGCCGAGCCAGACCGATCCGCTCGTCGGGCGGTCGAGGCCGGCCGCACAGTGCAGGAAGGTGCTCTTGCCGGATCCGGACGGGCCCATCACCGCGGTGAACGAGCCACGGGCCAGGGTGAGGTCGACGCCGCGCAGGGCCGTGACGCGGGCGGCCCCGGAACCGTAGGTCTTGGTGACGGCGTCGAGGCGGACGGCGGTGGCCGGGGGAGTGAGGGTGGGGGCCGCGGTTCGTGTCTGCATGTCATCGAACGCTATGGACGTCGGCCAGGCGAGACGATCCAGTGCGCTACCCGATTCGGGGTATAGCTGGCTGTATCCCCGGCGGCCGGGTCGTGCGGCATGCTGGGGGCATGACGTTCAGGGGAAGGCTCGGTGCGTGGTGGCGTGCCGCGGTGTTCCTGGTCGTCGAGGGCGTCGCGGGCATGGTGTCGATGGCTCTGGTGCCGGTCGGCATCGTGCTGGTCGTCTTCACCGTGCTCGGACCGGGCTTGTTCGTCACGCCGTGGGCGGTGCGGGTGCTGCGGTGGTGGACCGGCCGGGCCCGGATGCACGTCGGCAGGTACCTGGGCGAGACGGTGCCGGAACACTATCCGCCGATACCGGCCAACCCGACGTTCGGCGACCTGCGTCGACTGGTGACCACGCCCTCTACCCGCCGTGACGCGGGGTGGGTCGGCCTGCACGCCCTGCTGGCGCCGGTTGCGGGGCTCCTGGCGGTCGGACTGCCGGCCGCGGCGGTGAACGCGCTGTTGGTCCCCGCGTACTGGCAGGCGATGCCGGCCGACCAGCCGGTGTCCAACCCCTTCCCGGTGACGTCCTGGTCCACCGCCGCGGCGATGCCGTTAGTCGGGGTCGCGTACGCGGCGCTCGCCCTCTGGCTCACCCCGGCGATGGCGCGCGCCGAATCGTCCGTTGCGAGAAGGCTGCTCGCCCCCGGCCGGGAATCGGAGTTGGCCGCGCGGGTGAGCGAGCTGACCGCGAGCCGCGCCGCGGCCCTCGACGCGCACGCGGCGGAGTTGCGGCGCATCGAACGCGATCTGCACGACGGTGCACAGAACCGGCTCGTCGGGGTGGTGATGATGCTCGGGCTGGCGGAGCGGTCGCTGACGGTGAACCCGGAACAGGCCCTGCCGCAGCTGCTTCGGGCGCAGGAGGCGGCCTCCGACGCGCTCGCGAGCCTGCGCACCGTGGTGCACGACATCTATCCGCCCATCCTCGACGAACTCGGTCTCGACGGCGCGCTGTCCGCACTGGCCGGCCGGTGTCCGGTGCCGTGCGTGCTGGACGTCGACGGGTTGGTGCGGGCGCCAGCCGCGGTGGAGTCCGCGGCGTACTTCGTGGTCGCGGAGGCGCTGACGAACGTGGTCAAGCACAGCGGCGCGACGCACGTCACGATCACGGTGCGCAGTACCGTGGCGAGTGCCGGTCAGGTGCTCGCCATCGAGATCGTCGACGACGGGAGCGGCGGCGCACTCGAGCGGGACGGCGGCGGACTGTCCGGGATACGGCGTCGCACACAGGCGTTCGAGGGAACGGTCGCATTGCTGAGCCCGGTCGGCGGGCCGACGACGTTGAGAGTGGAGTTGCCGTGCGGGTCGTGATCGCGGAGGACGATGCGCTGCTGCGGGAGGGCCTCGCGCTGCTGCTGCGGGGGGAGGGATTCGACGTCGTCGCCGCGGTGGACAACGCGGAGGCCTTCCTCGAGATCCTCGACTCCGCCGACGCCGCGGTTCTCGACGTCAGGATGCCGCCCACGTTCAGCAACGAGGGCCTGCGCGCCGCGACGGAGGCGCGCCGCCGCCGGCCCGGGTTCCCCGTGCTGGTGCTCTCGGCGTACGTGGAGGACCGGTACGCCAGCGGGCTGCTCGCGGACGGCGCGAACGGCCTGGGCTACCTGCTCAAGGAACGCGTCGGGCGGGTCGCCGAGTTCACCGACGCGCTGCGCCGGGTCGCGGCGGGCGGCACCGTGATGGACCCCGAGGTGATCTCGCAGCTGATGAGCAGGCGTCGGGCCGACGACCCCATCCGGTCGCTCACCCCGCGCGAGTCGGAGGTGCTCGGCCTGATGGCCGAGGGCCTCGACAATGCGACGATCGCCGCCCGCCTGGTGGTGAGCGAGACCGCGGTGAGCAAACACATCGGCAACATCTTCGCCAAGCTCGGGCTGTCGGCGTCGGACGCGGGCCATCGGAGGGTGCTCGCCGTGCTTGCCTACCTGCGGGCGTGACGGCACCTAGTCTGGAGCCATGTCCGAGCACAGCGATTCACGGTCGTACGGGATCGGTCACGGCAGCACCCGATGGGCGCGCTTGCGTCACGAATGGCACTCCCGGCTCGACCCGAGCGAGCAGTCGGCGGTGATCTCGTGGGGTGCCTTCACCACCACGTTCGTGTCGGTCCGCGCCCTCACCCACTGGATCCGAGCCGGGCACGGACCGAAGGGCGGTGGGATGAGCCTGGGGGGAAGGCACTTCCACCACTACAACATCGGAATCGCGCTGCTCGCGGGGGTGGGTGCCGTCGCGATCAGGGGTTCGGAGAAGAATCGCCGACATCCCGCCGTCGCGCTCGCCTACGGGTCCGGCGGCGCGCTGATCGTGGACGAACTGGCGCTGCTGCTGGACCTCGAGGACGTGTACTGGGCGAAGGAGGGGCGCACCAGCGTGGATGCGGCGGTCGGCGTCATCGCCGCGGGCGCAACCTTCTTCGCGGGTCTGCCGTTCTGGCCGGCGGCGCAGAAGGCGCTCGTTCCGCTCGACTGACGGCGTCGAATGATGCTGCCCGGCACACCGTCTCGGGGTGGAGGTTCAGGGTTTGCCCGGATGTGACGGAGTCGACGACGACCTAGGCTCGGGCCATGAGAACCGTTGTGCTCGTGATCGGCGCCGCGCTGCTGTTGGTCTCCGGGTGCTCGGCTTCGTCGACTCCGGTGGTGGTCAGCGCATTTCCCGATCGCACGTCGGTGCAGGGGGACCTGGACGGGCTCACGAGGCAGATCGTCGGCGGCGCGATCGCGTCGCTGGCGAAGGACGACCACGCGCTCGAGCTCCGCAGCGGGGTGGGCGATCGAACCACCCGGGAGGCGATACCGGAGGGTGCCCAGGTGCGGATCGGCAGTGTCACCAAGACGTTCATGGCGACGATCGTGCTGCAGCTCGTCGACGAGGGGAAGGTAGACCTCGACGCGCCGGTCGACCGCTATCTGCCCGGTGTGATCGCAGCGGAAGGCGTTGACCCGAAGGCGATCACGGTCCGCCAGGTGCTCCAGCACACCAGCGGTCTGCCCGAGTACGCGGACGACCCCCGGATCGAACAGACCTACTTCGGCAGCGGCGAGCGATTCACGCCCCCCGACCTGCTGGCGATGGCGACCCGCAAGCCCGCCAAGTTCGCGCCCGGCGCGCGGATGGAGTACACGAACACCAACTATCTCGTGGCCGGGATGTTGATCGAGCGCGTCACCGGGAACCGGGTCGAGCAGGAGCTCGCCCGCCGAATCACCGACCCGCTCGAGCTGACGGACACCTACCTGCCCGGACCGGGCGAGGCGGAGATCCGCGGTCGGCACCCGCACGGCTACGAGCGGGACGGTGATCGGGTGCTCGACGTGACCCGGTCGGAGCCGTCGGGACCGTGGACCGCGGGCGCCATGGTCTCGAGCGGCGCGGACCTCGGCACCTTCCTGCGGGCACTGGTCCAGGGCCGGCTCGTCTCGCCCGCGGCCTGGACCGCCATGAGCACCACGGTTCCGATGAGCGAGCCGGGGATGTCGTACGGTCTCGGCCTGATGTCGGCGCGACTGTCCTGCGGCAAGGACTACTGGGGGCACTCGGGGGACATCGCCGGGTTCCACACCGTCGCGGGCGCCACGGCCGACGGTCGGGCGGTGACGATCACGGTCACCCAGGCACCCCCTCAGCCGGTCGACACGCTGGCACTGCTCAGCCACGCACTCTGCTGATGCGGCTGCGCGTCAGCGCATGACGGTGGCGATCTCGCGGGCCGTCACCTTGGCCAGCTCGACGAAGAAGGGGATCCGTTCGTCGATCATGAGATCCACCGGACCGCGCAGCCCGAGCGCGAACCGGGCGCAGCCGCCGGCCCCGAGTACGGGCACCCCGATGGTGCGGAAGCCCGGCGCGAGCTCCTCGTCGTTGAAGGCGTAGCCGCGCTCGCGGGTCAGCGCCAGCTCCTTGCCGAGCTCCTCGGGCCCGGGAACCGAACGCGCGGTACCGGTTTCGTAGGACAGTCGGCCCAGCTCGTCGTCGGTGGTCTCGGACCAGGCGAGCAGCGCCTTGCCCAGGGCGCTCGCGTGCAGCGGTAGCCGGACACCCTGCAGTTGGTGCCCCTCGGCCTCGCGCCAGCGGCTGGTGCCGAGCAGCACCGCGTCGTTGCCGTACCGGGTGGCGATGGACGCGCTGGCGCCGGTGGTGGTGGCGAGTTGCTCGAGATGCGGTTCGGCGAGGTAGATCCGGTGCTGCCGGTACGCGATCTGTCCGTACTCGGCGAGCGCGCCGCCGAGCCGGTACCGGCTGGACTCGGCGTCCTTGTCGAGGAACCCCGCTTCGACCAGTGCGCTGAGCAGTCGGTGGGTGGTGCTCACCGCGAGACCCTGCCGGCGGGCGACCTCGGAGACGCCGAGCTCGTCGCCGCCGCGGAAGCAGCCGAGTACCGACAGTGCTCGGGCGACGGTCTGCACGCCTGGGGAGTCCACGCGAGCGACGCTAACACAACCGAAGCAGAGCGTTGCTACAGTCGCTTTCCATTATTTGGAAAGGTGGCGCCCGAGTGGGAGTGGCAATGACTGAGAACGCGGGCTGGCTCCGAAGGCTCGCCCCCTACCTGCGGCCCTACGCCGGCGCGACCTGGTGGGCGCTGGGGCTGGCACTCGCGGGACAGGGCGTGCTGGCGCTGATCCCGCTGATGCAGCAGATCATCGTGGACGACGCGATCGTCGCGGGTACGCGACCGCTGACGCCGTGGGTGATCGCGCTGGTCGCGGTCGGGGCGGTCACCTTCGTCGCGCACGCCGTCCGTCGCTATCTCGGCAGCCGCGTGGCCGTCGACGTCGAGCACGACCTGCGCGTGCAACTGCATCGACACGTGCACCTGCTCGACGCGCGCAGGCACGACCGGATCGCCCCGGGTGACGTCCTCTCCCGTGCGGTCTCGGACCTGAATCTGGTGCAGCTGTTCCTGTCTCAGGTGCCGCTGCTGGTCGCGAACCTCAGCCTGCTGGCGGTCGCGCTCACCGTCATGCTCTGGCTCTCGCCCGTGCTGTCGGCGGTGGTCGCGGTGTGTGTGCCGCTGCTCGGCTGGCTGACCTACCGACTGCGCGCACGACTGTTCCCCGCCTCGTTCAGCGACCAGCTGCTGGCCGGGCAGGTCGCCAGCGCGGCCGAGGAGAACATCGCCGGGGTGCGGGTGGTGAAGGCGTTCGCGCAGGAGGGCGCGCAGCAGGATCGGTTCGCCGCCCGAGCCCGCGCCCTGTTCCGGTCGCGGCTGCGCACCGCGCGGATCTCGGCGCGAGGCGGCGCGGCGATGGCCGCCGTCCCGATGTTCGGGCAGCTCGCTGTCCTCGCGCTCGGGGGCGCCCTCGCCCTGCACGGCGACATCACCGTCGGGGTCTTCCTGGCCTTCGCGTCGTACCTGATCCAGCTGATCGTCCCGATCCGGTTGCTGGCCGGGATGATCGCCACGACCCAGGCCGCCCGCGCGGGGGCCGGGCGGGTGTTCGCGCTGCTCGACACGCAACCCGACCTCGTCGACGAACCGGGCGCCCCCGCCCTCCCGGCGCCGGTCGGCGCGGTCGAGCTGCGCGGGGTCGGATTCGGCTACGGCGACCACCCGGTCCTGCGCGGGGTCGACCTGCGGATCGAGCCGGGCGAGCGGGTCGCGTTGGTCGGACCGTCCGGTTCCGGCAAGACCGCGCTGGCGATGCTGCTCGGCCGGTTCTACGACCCGGACGCCGGAGCGGTCGCGCTCGGCGGGCACGACCTGCGCGGGGTGAGCCTGCGGTCGGTGCGCGCGGCGGTCACCCTCGTCTTCGACGACAGCTACCTGTTCTCCGGAACCATCCGCGACAACATCGCCTTCGCCCGGCCCGACGCCACCGAGGCCGAGGTGATCGCGGCGGCGACCGCGGCCTGCGCGCACGGGTTCGTCGTCGGCCTGCCCGACGGTTACGACACCCTCGCCGGCGAACGCGGGCTGAGCCTGTCCGGCGGCCAGCGGCAGCGGATCGCGCTGGCCCGGGCCTTCCTGGCCGACCCGCAGGTGCTGATCCTCGACGACGCGACCTCCGCCGTCGACGCCCGCACCGAGTCCGACATCTACGCAGGCCTCGAGACGCTGATGCGCGGACGCACCACGATCCTCGTCGCGCACCGGCCCTCGACCGTGAACCTCGCCGACCGGGTGGTCGTGCTCGATCGCGGCGCGGTGGTCGCCGACGGCACGCGGGCGGAGCTGCTCGACAGCTCGCCGATGTTCCGCGAGCTGATGCTGGGCCCGGAGTCGGATCGGGTCCACGTCCCGGGCCGGCCGAGCGAGGCTGTCGACCCGGCGGCCTGGCCGCCGCCGCCCGCACACGACGACGGCGACCCGGTGTTGCTGGCCCGGATCGGCGCCGCGGCGGGGATGAGCGGACGGCAGCTCGACGCGCTCGCGGACCCGCTGCGTGACGGCATCCGCGCACTGCCCGGGCCGCATGGCGAGCCCGACGCGGCCCGTCCCGACGATCCCCGGCCTTTCACGTTCGGCAGGCTGCTGGCGCCGTTCGCGACGGCGCTCGCGGTGTGTGCGCTGCTGGTCGGGATCGACGCCGGCGGCGCGCTCGTCGGCCCGCTGATCTTCCGGTTCGGTCTCGACGACGGCGTCACCGCCGGTTCCGCGGCGGCGCTCACCCTCGCGTGCGCCGGGTACCTGGTGGTGCAGTCGGTGTCCTGGATCAACGCCTGGGCCATGGAGTTCCAGACGGCCCGGACCGCCGAGCGGATCCTGTACGGCCTGCGGCTGCGGGTGTTCGCGCACCTGCAGAAGCTCTCGCTCGACTACTACGAGCGGACTGCGTCCGGGCGCACACTGACCCGACTGACCACGGACATCGAGGCGCTGAACCAGCTGCTGCAGCAGGGGCTGGTGACCTCGCTGGTGAGCCTGACCACCTGCATCGGTGTGCTCGTCGTGCTGGTGGCGGTGGACTGGCGGCTGGCCTGCGCGGTGCTGGCGGTGCTGCCGGTGCTGGCGATCGCCGTGTGGGTGTTCCTGCGGGCCTCGCGCTCGGCGTATCTCGAGGCCCGCGCGAACGTCTCCGCGCTCAGCGCGCAGCTGGCCGAGCACATCACCGGAATCCGGATCACCCAGGCGCACGGCAGGCAGGAGCGAAATCAGCAGTCGTTCGCGGAAGGGTCTGTGCGCTACCGGGATTCACGTCGCCGATCGATGCTCTACGTCTGCGTGTTCTTCCCGTTCATGAACCTGCTGGCCACGATCGCCAAGGCGGCTGTGCTGGTGCTCGGTGCACGACTGCTCGGCGCGGGCAGCCTGACCACCGGCGTCCTCGTCGCCGCGCTGCTGTACGTCGACCAGTTCTTCGCGCCGATGCAGCAGCTGTCCATCGCGGCGGACCAGTGGATCCAGGCCCAGGTGTCGCTGCGCCGCATCGGCGAGTTCCTCCGCGCGCGTCCGTCCGTCTCGCCCCCCGCGTCCCCGCGGCGGCTGCAGCGGCTCGAGGGCGAACTGCGTTTCGAGGACGTGCGATTCGAATATCCGGGCGGCGCCCCGGCGGTGCGCGGGGTGGACCTGACGATCGCGCCGGGGGAGACCGTCGCACTGGTCGGCACCACCGGCGCCGGCAAGTCCACCTTCGCGAAGCTGGCGTTGCGGTTCTACGACCCGACCGCGGGGGCCATCGCGATCGACGGGCACCGGCTCGACGGTCTCGACCTGCACGACTACCGCTCCCGGGTGGGCTACGTGCCGCAGGAACCGTTCCTGTTCGCCGGCACGATCGCCTCGAACATCGCGCTCGGCAGGCCCGGTGCCGCCGACCTCGACGTCGAGCGGGCGGCGCGGGCGGTCGGGGCGCACGAGGCGATCGCGGCGCTGCCGCTGGGCTATCGGACCCCGGTCGGAGTGGGTGCGCGGTCGCTGTCGGCGGGCCAGCGGCAGCTGGTGTGCCTGGCTCGCGCCGAGTTGATCGACCCGGCGATGCTGGTGCTCGACGAGGCCACCGCGAACGTGGACCTGGCGGCGGAACGGCAGGTGCAGGCGGCGCTCGAGCTGCTCGCCCGCGGGCGGACGACGCTGCTGATCGCGCACCGGCTCCGGACCGCGTCGAGGGCCGACCGGATCGTCGTGATGGGCGAGGGGCGAGTTCTCGAGGCCGGCTCCCACACCGAGCTGCTGGCGCGTGGGGGTCACTACGCGCGGCTGTGGGAGGCACACCGAGCGACGGCGGACGCGGGGACTCTGCAGCCGGCCTGACGGTCGTCATCACCGCGCCGACGATCTGTCAAGCTTTCCAATCAACGGAAAACTATAGCTAGTCGGTAGGGATTGCGAACTCTAGGTTTGGGGCACTGAACGTCACGTCCTTCGACAGGAGTCCCGAACATGTCCCGCATCCGCCGACTGCCCCGAGCGCGCGCCGCGCTCGCGATCCTTCCCGTCGTCGCGCTGGTTGCCGCATGCGGCTCCGGCGGAGACGACACGAGCGCGGCCGCGGCCGGCGGCGAACCCACCTTCGTCCTCAAGGTCACCGACGGGGGCAACGCCGGACCGCTCGCGGTCGCCAAGCGGGACGGCACCTTCGACAAGGCGCTCGCCCCGCTCGGCGCGAAGGTCGAGTGGGTCAACGCGCCGCCGGCGTTCAGCGCGAACCTCAAGCTGTTCAACGCCGGTCAGCTCGACGTCTCCGGCGGCGCCTACAGCCCGGTCGTCGGCGCGCTGTCCAAGGACGTCGGCGTGCGGATCATCGCGGTCGCCGACCCGGTCGACCAGGACCAGTCCGGCATCATCGCCTCGCCCGGCTCCGGCGTGAAGGAGGTCAAGGACCTCGTCGGCAAGCGCATCGCGGTCAACCCCGCCGGCAAGGGTGAGTACATCACCCTCAAGGCGTTGCGGAAGGCAGACGTTCCGTTCGACAAGGTCGAGCGGGTGCCGCTGCAGCCGTCGGACGCCGCCTCGGCCTTCTCCACCGGCCAGGTCGACGCCTGGGCCTCGTTCAACGACCCCTACCAGGAGGCGAAGGCGCGCGGCGGCGTCGAGATCGCCACCGAGGCGAGCATCGACTCGAAGGACAACACCATCGTGGCCTTCCGCACGGAGGTGCTCGACAAGCGACCCGACGTCGCCGCGAAGTACCTCGAGACGCTGCAGCAGCTGACCGAGCGTCAGCGCAGCAACCCGGAGGACTTCCAGAACGTCTTCGAGAAGGCCGGCCCGCGAGCGCTCTCCGGTGACCGGCTGGCGCGGGCCGTCGATCTCGGCCGCCGCGCATCGGTACCGCACTACCCGACCGACGCCGACGCCGCCGACCTGCAGGAGGTCGCCGACCTCTTCTTCCAGAACGGGGTGACCACCCGCGCGATCACCGCACAGGACGTCTTCTACCCGCTGCAGTCGAAGCTGAACACGTCGGGACAGGTCCAGTCGGCGCCCACCCAGGGGAGCTGACGTGGCCCTGCTGGCCCCGCCCCGGAGGCGGGACACCCGTTCCGCCGGAACCGAGACCCTCGAACTCGAGGAGCCGCGGTACCGGGCGGGCCGTCGCCGGCCGCGCTGGGTCTCGGTGCCGCTGCGGTTCCTGGTGCCGGCGCTGATCGTCGCGGCGTGGTGGATCGGCTCGGCCACCGGACTGATTCCCGAGGAGATCCTCGCCGGACCGCCGAAGGTGTGGAGCGCGTTCGTCGAGCTGTACCAGACCGGGCAGCTCGTCGACTTCTCCATCGCCTCCTTCAAGCGGGCCGCGCTCGGGGTGCTGTTCGGCGTGCTGATCGGACTGCTCCTCGGCGTCCTCTCCGGATTGTCCAGCCTCGGTGAGGAACTCATCGACTCGACCATGCAGATCAACCGGGCCATCCCGTTCCTCGCGCTGGTACCGCTGTTCATCGCCTGGTTCGGCATCGACGAGACGTTCAAGGTGCTGCTCATCACGGTCGCCACGGTCGGCCCGATGTACGCGTACACCTACCTCGGCGTCCGCAACGTGGACCGCAAGATGGTCGAGGCCGCGCAGAGTTTCGGCCTCCGCGGCCCCCGGCTGGTGTTCGGGGCGATCCTGCCCGCGGCCCTGCCGGGCGTGCTGATGGCGCTGCGGATCTGCCTCTCGATCTCCATCACCGGACTGATCGCGGCCGAGCAGGTCGGCACCCGCGAGGGCATCGGCTACCTCGTCACCCTCGCGCAGGAGTACAACCGCACCGACTACATGGTGCTGTGCGTGGTGCTGTACGCGGTGCTCGGCCTGATCTTCGACGGCGTCGTGCGGATCATCGAGAAGTTCGCGATGCCCTGGCGGGCACAGGCGGCGGTCCGGTGAGCGCCCCGCTTCCGCCCCTGGACACCCGCGAGCGGACCGCCACGACCGCAAGCGCCCGTCGCGCCGGGGAACCGGTCGCCGTCTCGATCACGGGACTGCGCAAGGCCTTCGGCGACAAGACCGTGCTGGGTGGGGTGGACCTCGAGATTCACCGGGGCGAGTTCGTGGTGCTGCTCGGGCCGAGCGGCACCGGCAAGACGACGCTGCTGCGCCTGCTCACCGGACTCGAGAAGGCCGACGCCGGAAAGGTTCTGGTGCCAGGTCAGCGGACGACGGTCTACCAGGAGCCGCGGCTGATCCCGTCCAAGCGGGTGCTGGCCAACGTGACGGTCGGGCAGCGGCGCACCGCGGAGAACAAGGCCCGTGCGGCGGAGGCGTTGGCCGAGGTGAATCTCGAGGCCAAGGCCCGGCAGTGGCCGGCCACTCTGTCCGGCGGCGAGGCGCAGCGCGTCGCGTTGGCCAGGGCGCTGGTCCGGGAGCCGGAACTGCTGCTGCTCGACGAGCCGTTCGCCGCGCTCGACGCGCTGACCCGCCTGCAGATGCAGGACCTGGTCGGCGACCTGGTGGCCCGGCACCGGCCCGCGGTGCTGCTCGTCACGCACGACGTCGACGAGGCCGTTCGCCTCGCCGACCGGGTGCTGATCCTCAACGAGGGCCGGTTCGCGGTGGACGTCGACATCGACCTCGCCCGTCCCCGCGACCGCACCGACCCCGAGTCCCTCCGCTACCGCGCCGCCTTCCTCGCCGAACTCGGCGTCGGCCGAACCAGTTCTTCCACAACCACCCAGGAGCACCGATGACTGCTATTTCCGATACCGCCGTCGACACCCTCTGGTACACCCGCTGCCCGGTGCCCACCGCGAGCGGCCTCGCGCTCAGCCTCGGCTGGCTCGGCGAGGCCGCCGAGGATGCGGGCGTCAGCCTCGGCGTGCTGCAGGACGCCGGCCCCGAGCTGGCCGTCCGCCACTTCGACCACCAGCTGCTCGGCCTGGTCCGCGAGGGCGGCAACGTGCCCGCCATCGCGGCCAGGGCCCAGGGTTCGCCGACCCGGCTGATCGGACTGACCTGGATCGACGAGGCGCAGGCCGTCCTCGTCGGTCCCGACAGCGCGGTCGCCGGCGCGGCCGACCTGGCGGGCCTGCGGATCGGCGTCCCCGCCTGGGCGCAGGACCAGGCGCGCAGCTTCCCGCGCGCCATGGCCCTGCACGGCTTCGCCGCCGCGCTGCGCCTCGGCGGGCTCACCCTCGCCGACGTCACCGCCGTCGAGGTGGAGGTCGAGCGGAACCCGCAGGTGCGCACCGCCGTTCGCGACAACCAGCGCGTCACGACCTGGGGTGTGGACGAGCTGCTGCGCGGCGAGGTGGACGCGATCTACGTCAAGGGCGCCCGCGCCCAGGAGGTGGCCCGCGAGCACGGGCTGCGGGTCGCGGTGGACCTGGACGCCACCGAGGCCAAGCGGTTGCGGGTCAACAACGGCACCCCGCGGCCGATCACCGTGCACGCGGACCTGCTCGAGTCGCGGCCGGAACTGGTCGTGAACTTCCTCGCGCAGTCGCTGCGCGCCGCGGACTGGGCGGCGGGAAACCTCGACCGGGTGCGCGAGGTGCTGCAGCGCGAGACCTCCTCCGGTCCCGACGGCGTCGTCGCCGCCTACGGCGCGGACTTCCACAAGGACCTGCACCCGTCGCTGTCGGACGAGCGGGTCGAGCTGATCGGGATCCAGAAGCAGTTCCTCTACACGCACGGATTCCTCGCCGCGGACTTCGACCTGGGGTCGTGGGTGGCCCGCGAGCCGCTCGAGCGGGCGCGGGAACTGGTGGCGAAGGACGGG
>NZ_JBHZAH010000055.1:0-31210 GCF_042754225.1 Rhodococcus sp. NPDC059234 | reverse complement strand
CGGGGGCGGGGGTCGCGCCGGGCGGGGTGGGGGTTGGGGGGCGCCCCCCCGGCCCCCCCCCCCCCCCCCACCACTGCGGCGGAGCCGCCTTAGATCGAGCCGCCCGCGACGGGGGGTGCGCCCACGGCGTCCGCCGGGCTGCCCATCTCGCGCGCGACGAAGGTCTCGAGGTCGAACAGGTTGGTGCCGGCGCGATCCGCGATCGCCAGCAGCGTCGTCATCGAGGCGACCTCCTCGACCTGCTCCTTGAGGAACCATTGCATGAACTGCTCGCCGAGGTAGTCGCCTTCCTCGCGGGCGGTGCTCGCGAGGCGGACGATCTGGTCGGTGACGAGCTTCTCCTGCGCGAGTGCGAGTGCGATCGGCTCGCGCGGTCCGTCGAAGTTGGACTTCGCCGCGTCGACGCCGGTCAGCTCGACCGTCATGTCGCGGTCGAGGAAGTACTGCACGATCATCATCGCGTGGTTACGTTCCTCGACCGCCTGGGTGTAGAAATGCTTGGCCAGCTGCGGGAGGTCGGTGTTGTCGAAGTACACGGCCGTCGCAATGTACTGGTGAGATGCGTTGAATTCGTTGCGAATCTGGTCGTGGAGCAGTGCGTGAAACTTCGTCTCGTTGCTGTCGTCGCTATTGCTCATTCGGCGACGATATCGCTGGTCAAAATCCGTTGTCATCCAAGTGAAGCCTTATTGAGGACAGTGTTCCCTAATTAATGGTGCGGTCTCCCGGCGCGGTCGGCGGGGTCACCGCCGGCCATTCGAATTCGTGAATTCGGCTAACGGTGGCCGCCCGCCTGCCGCATTCCGGGAGTGAAAAGAGTTGTCCGGCATGAACGTTCCGGCGGATCCGCGCCCGGTCCACCCCGGGGGCAGTGAATGTGCCTACGCGGCACCGCCTCCCGCGGGTCGCGGCGCCGTCGAGTCCGACTTCGACGCGGAGTTCATCTCCCGAGCGACGAAGTCCTCGACGTTGAACAGGTTGTCCCCGGCCCGATCGACGATCGCCAGCAGCGTGGTCATCGAGGCGACCTCCTCGACCTGTTCCTTGAGGAACCACTGCATGAACTGCTCGCCGAGGTAGTCGCCGGTGTCGCGGGCGGTGCGGGCCAGCCTGGTGACCTGGTCGGTGACGGTGCGTTCCTGGTTCAGCGCCAACTCCACCGGCTCGCGGACCGACCCGAACTCGGTGACGACCTCGTCGATGCCGGGGATCTGCACCGCGAGATCGTTGTCGAGCAGGTACTGGATCATCATCATCGCGTGATTGCGTTCCTCGTTCGCCTGGCTGTAGAAGCGCCCGGCGAGCTGCGGGAGGTCGTTCCCGTCGAAGTACACCGCGACCGCGATGTACTGCTGCGACGCCGTGAACTCGTTGCGAATCTGTTCGCGGAGTAGGTCGTGGAACTCGCTGCGCTCGCGGGGGTTGCTCATGGGCTCAGGCTACCGGGCACGGCCGGTTCAGTTGGTGGTCAGCAACTCCGGCGGAATCGGCTTGTCCTCGGCCAGCGCACCGAAGAACTGCGAGGCCTTCTCGCGGTCCCACAGCAGCACGTTGCCGGAGTCGGTGTCCTCGAACCCGCCGACCGGGACGGTCGTGGTGACCAGGTCGCCTCGCATCGCCCAGGCGAGGCCGGCCAGGTTCCACAGGTGATCGTTCTCGTCGACCTGCAGGGAACCGGCGGTCTTGGTCACCAGCGGCCACACCCGCAGCGGGTTCAGCAGCGTGCCGAGGCTGGTGGCCTTCTTCAGCAGCGCGGCCATGAACGCGCGCTGGTTGTTCATCCGGTCCAGGTCCGCCAGTGGGGTCGCGCGACTGCGCACGAACCCGAGCGCCTCGGCGCCAGTGAGGTCCTGGCAGCCGGGCTGCAGGTTGACCCCGGCGAGCGGGTCGTTGATCGGGTACGGCACACAGAGGTTCACCCCGCCGATCGCGTCGACCATGCCGGCGAACCCGCCGAACCCGATCTCCGCGTAGTGGTCCATCCGGAGTCCGGTGGCCTCCTCGACGGTCTGCACCAGCAACTGGGGTCCGCCGATCGCGAAGGCGGCGTTGATCTTGTCTCTCCCGTTTCCGGGGATGGGGACGTAGGAGTCGCGCGGGATCGACACCATCGTCGCGGCGCCGCTCTCGGGGATGTGCACCACCATGATGGTGTCCGTGCGGCCGTTCCCGACGTCGCCGCCGGTGGAGAGCTGCTGCTCCTGCTCGGGGGTGAGGCCGGTGCGGCTGTCGGAGCCGACCAGCAGCCAGTTCGTCCCGGGGGTGTCCGCGATCCGGCCAGGGTAGCCGGACAGTGCGTCGACCCGGGTCAGCGAGCGGTCCAGGTAGAACACCGACCCGCCGAGGACGACCAGCACGATCAGCAGCACCAGTCCGATCCGGCGACCCCAGTGCGGCCGGCGGCGGGTCCGCGCCGGACGGGGAGGCTGCTCGGGCGGCGTCGGCGCCTGCCGACGGCCGGGCGGGGGCGGCGGCACCGGGGTGCCGCGCCGCCGCGCCGGATCGACGTACGGCTGCGGCGTCTGGGTCGGCGCGTGTGCCGAGCCCGAACGGTGGTCGGGCCGGGGCGGTTGGGGCTGCCGCGGCGCGAGGGGGCGCTGGTCCGGCGGCTGCGACCAGGCCCGTGCGGGAGGCCCCTGCCTGCCGTCGCGGCGGATCACCTGGGTGCCCTCGGGCGGCGGGCCCGCGGGCCGTCGGGGCGGCGGCACCGGTCGTCGTGGCGGCTGGTTCGACGCCGGCGGCTGATTCGGTCCCCACGGTTGCGGGTGCGGCGCACCGCCGCGACCCGCGCGGGGGTCCCGGGGGTCGCGGGGCTGGAAGTGGTCGCCGTTCACCACAGAAACTGTACGGGTCAGGGCAGCCAGGACACGTGGCCGCGAAGCGCGGTGTACCCGACGAACGCGACCGCGTCGATCAGCCAGTGCGCCACGATCAGCGGCCACAACCGGCCGGTGCGCTGCCAGTAGCGCCCGAGAACCAGGCCCATCACCACGTTGCCGAGGCCGCCGCCGAGGCCCTGGTACAGGTGGTAGCTGCCGCGCAGCAACGCGGACGCGACCAGCGAGGAGTTCTCGCCCCAGCCGAGCCTGCGCAGTCGCGAGATCAGGTACGCGACCACCAGCACCTCCTCGGCGGCGGAGTTCGCGAACGCCCACAGCAGCAGCGCGGGCAGGCGCCACCAGTGCTCGTCGAGGGTGCTCGGGAGCACGGTGAGGTTGGCGCCCACGGCGGTCGCAACCAGATAGAGGCCGAGGCCCGGCAGTCCGATCAGCGCGGCCAGTCCGACCCCCGGCAGCAGGTCGCGACGCCAGCCGGGACGACGGCTGAGCCCGATCTTCTCGGGGCCGAGTCCGCTGCGCCAGAGCAGGTACAGGCCGAGCGCCGCCCAGGCGCAGAGCTTGACGATGCCGAGCAGTTGGCGGCCGAGGTCGATCCAGTCGACGGTGGAGCGGGACGCGTTCAGCGCGACCGTCTGGTCGGAGAGTTCACCGGGGGCCATCGCGCTCTCGGCGAGCGACAGCACGCTCGACAGCGCGCTCAGCCCGAAGGTGACCAGCAGGACGACGGTGATCTCGAACCACAGTGCACGGCGCTCGGCGGCATCCGGCGCCGGCTCGGTCTGCGGGTGCGGGGCAGGCCGGAGCCAGTCGTCGAGCCGGGTCACACCCGTGACGGTAGCGCTTCGCGCCCGTGCGCGATCGGTACCCCGCCTGGGGTGAAAGTGCGCACGGAGCGCGGAGCGCCGTCGGTCAGGGTCGCGCGCGGAGGCCGTTCAGGAACGGGCACCCGACGAGCAGGCGCAGCGCCCGGTTGAGCCCGTCCGCGTCGTCGACGGGACTGTCGAAGGAGAGCCGGACGTCGCTGTCCCCGTCCGCGCCCTCGATCCGCAGCCGTACCCCGTACCGGTCCAGGCCGAGGGGGCGGACCTGCCCAGTGCGCAGATTCCGCGGCAGGCGCTGCTCGAGCTGACGGATCAGGTCGCCGTGGTCGGATTCGAGGTGCTCGAGCCAGCAGTCCTCGACCGCGTGGAAGGGGTCGGGCCGGGCGGCGAACAGGTCGTCGAGCGGCACGGGTTCGGCGCCGTGGCTGTCCGCGACGACCGCGGATCCGAGCACGAGGCGAAGCAGGGTGGTCGTGTGCCCGACGTCGAGGAGGGCGGGGTCGGGGTGCTCTGCCGCGACCGCAGCGGCCAGCGCGCGGGAGGCCTCGGGCGGTACGGCGTGCAGCGCGCCGCGCAGCCACACCAGGGAGCGGACCGGTTCGCGCAGCGTCAGCGGGGTCTGGTCGGTGAGTTCGAGGAGCGCGGGCAGTCCGGCACGACCGGCCTGCCAGCTCAGCGCGGTGACGGCGGAGTCGGTCGGGACGGTGAGGACCACGTCGCCGCCCGCGCGCAGGTGCGCGGCGGGGACGGTGACGGGCTCGCTGCCGTCGACCGCGAGGACGGCCGGCCGCGCGCGAGCGCACGCGCTGCGGACGCGTTCGGCCGTGGACGGGGCGAGCGGGGTGGACGCGGTCATGGGCGGTGCTCCTTTCGGTCCCCGGAGTCCGGAGTCACAGTAGGTTAGCCATGCCTAAGTTAAGTGCCGGGTCCCGGAACGCGCAAGGCCCACCCGCGCGGCTACCGTGGAGCCGTGTCCACCCTGCTCACCCTGCATCCCCCCACCCCGAACGATCCGCGACCGCCGTTCGCTGGGCTGCTCTCCGAGATCTGCGCCGACGTCGCGGGCGCACGCGCGCGGCGACGCGGCGAGCTGTTCGGGCCGCCGGTCCTGCCGGTCGCCGCGCTCGACGGGGCCGAGCCGTCCGACGGGCCGCTGTGGGTGCGCCTGGGCGCCGATCTCGACCGACTGTCCGCGCAGGGCGGCCCGGCGCTCACGCGCGTCGAGGTCGACTGCCCGCTCGGGCACCTCGACGACGCCGTCGCGCTCGCCCAGGGCGATCCGCGTCCGCTGCCCGCCCCGCTCGCGGTGTTCGTCGAGCCCGACGGTGCGGGTCGCGGATGGGCCGCCGAATCGGCCGAGCGGATCGCCGCCGCGGGGGCGCGCCCGGGCCTCGACACCGGCCTCGCCGACGTGGACGTGGCCGACTTCCTCGCCGTGCTCGCGCATTCCGACGCCGGCTTCGTCG
The DNA here is from genome assembly GCF_042754225.1 of Rhodococcus sp. NPDC059234. Taxonomy (NCBI): domain Bacteria; kingdom Bacillati; phylum Actinomycetota; class Actinomycetes; order Mycobacteriales; family Nocardiaceae; genus Rhodococcus; species Rhodococcus sp. NPDC059234. Next base: position 26,083 of record NZ_JBHZAH010000055.1, on the reverse strand, counting down.
CCCGCGCCGGGAGCGGGGAAGAGGTGGTCGCGATCCTGGCGGCGACGGTCGCGGCTCTGCGCGGCGACGACATCCGCGCCGCCTACGTCCGCGCGGACCCGGCACCCGTGGCCGCCCTGAGCGCCGCGGCGGCCGGCGCGGTCCGGGAGGTACTGCTGGGGATCGCGGTCGCGGACGCCGCCGCGGTCGAGGCGCACCTGCTCGCGCACGGCATCACCGCCGGCGCGTTCCGGGCCTGATCGGACCGTTCGGCGCCACGACGACCAACGGTCCGATCCGGCCGGGGGCGGGTGCGTAATCTGGACCGGTGCCACGTATCGCCTACTTCGGACCGTCCGGGACCTTCACCGAGATGGCCCTCGCCCAGCTCGAGTCCTCCGGTGCCTTCGACGGCCCGGTCGAGCGGGTCGCCGCGCAGAGTCCGCCCGCCGCGCTCGCCCTGGTGCGCGCGGGAACCGTCGACGGCGCCGTGGTTCCGATCGAGAGTTCGGTCGAGGGGCCGGTGCCGCCCACCCTCGACGCACTCGCCGTCGAGGACCGGCTGCAGATCGTCGCGGAAACCGAACTGGACGTGAGCTTTACGATCCTCGCGCGCCCCGGCACCACCCTCGAGCAGGTGCGCACCATCCGCGCCTACCCGGTGGCGGGCGCCCAGGTGCGGATGTGGGTCGAGAGGAACCTTCCCGACGCCGCCGTCGAGTCCGCCTCGTCCAATGCCGGCGCCGCGGAGGACGTGGCGGCCGGGACTGCGGACGCGGCGGTGTCCACGGCACTCGCGGGCGAGCGGCTCGGGCTGGCCGTGCTCGCCGACTCGGTGGCCGACTTCGACGGTGCGCGAACACGATTCGTGCTGGTGACCCGCCCCCGCCCTGCGCCGGCCGCGACCGGAGACGACCGCACGGCGGTGGTCCTGCAGCTGGACAACTCGCCGGGCTCGCTGGTCAGCGCCATGTCCGAATTCGCCACCCGTGGAATCGATCTCACTCGCATCGAGTCCCGCCCGACGCGGGTCGAGTTCGGCACCTACAAGTTCTACCTGGACTGCATCGGGCACATCGAGGACACCGCGGTCGCGGAGGCGCTCAAGGCGTTGCACCGCAAGCACACGGTGCGGTTCCTCGGGTCGTGGCCGGCCGCGACGCCCGGCGGTCAGCGTCCGCCGTCGGACGAGGAGGCGGCCGAGTGGCTCCGTCGCATCCGGGCCGGCGAGCCGGACGGAGGGAACTGACGGTGACGGGCAAGCTGATCCTGGTCCGGCACGGTCAGACCGAGGCGAACGTCGCCCGGCGGCTGGACACGCGACTGCCCGGCGCGCGACTGACCCAGCACGGTGAGGGGCAGGCCCTGGCCTACGGGACCGCCCTGACCGGCCCGCCCCCGAAGGCCGTGGTCGCGTCGGAAGCGTTGCGCGCCAGGCAGACCGCGAGCTTCGTCGAGCTGGCGTCCGGCATCACGGTGCAGGTGCGCGAGGGAATTCACGAGGCGCAGGCCGGCGAGCTCGAGGACCGGTCCGACCGTGCCTCGCACGAGCTGTTCGCGCGGGTGTTCCACTCCTGGCATGCGGGGGAGCTCGGCGCCCGGATCCCCGGCGGGGAGTCCGGCGAGGACATCCTCGAGCGGTACCTGCCGGTGGTGAGCTCGCTGCGGTCGGAGTTTCTCGAGGGCGAGCGTGCCACCGAGGCCGGCGACGTCCTGGTGGTCAGTCACGGCGCCGCCATCCGGCTCGTCGCCCGCTACCTCGCGGACGTGGACGCCACCTTCTCCGCGGACACCCACCTGGACAACACCCAGACCATCGAGCTGGCCCCGACCCCGGGCGGCGGCTGGAAGTGTGTGCGCTGGGGGGCGCTGCTGCCGCCGTTCTTCGCGCCGTCGGAGGACGTGCTCGACGATCCGATGGGGTGAGCGGCAATCACTCCCGTTCAACGCGTTTCGGCGCTGCGTAGGCTGTGAGCGTGACGGAGCGAGTCGACAAGCGCAGCCAGCGGTACGCGGGCAGGCGAGCGGAGCTGCTCGCCGCCGTCACCGGCTACGTGATCGAGCACGGGGTCCTCGGCCTGTCGATGCGACCGCTCGCCAAGGAGGTCGGCGTCTCGCACGCCTCGCTGCTCCATCATTTCGGGAGCAAGGAGAACCTGCTCGCCGAGGTCGTCGAGAACATGCGCCGTGAGTCCATTCCGGTCGAGCTGCTCGCCGACGAGCACGGCGATCCGATCGCGCTGCTGACCCGATGGTGGTCCACACGAGCGGATCCCGCCGTGCTGCCGCGGTTTCGTGTGATGCTCGAGATCTACGTGCAGGCGGTGCTCCAGCCCGCGGAGAACGAGCGGTTCCTGGCGCGGTTCGTCGGGCAGTGGCTCACCGCGTTGGAGACGGGGCTGCGGGCGGCGGGCTGCCCCGACGACGAGGCGCCGCTCGAGGCGACGCTGATCCTGGCCCAGGTGCGCGGGCTCTCGCTGGACCTGCTCGGGACCGGCGACCGGGCCCGGGTGGACAGCGCGTTCGCTCTGTTCGTCGACGGCGTCGCCGCGAAGGTCGACCGGTGGAGGCCGTCCGGGTCCTGATTGCTTGACCAATTGGTAGAGCTACTTCTATGGTCTGATCGACCGGTCGTGCTGTGACCGGGCGCACAACCGTGAGGAGAACTGACTTGACCAGTCGACTGCGTGCCCTGATGGCGGGCGCCGCCGCCGTTGCCGCCGCCGCGATGTGCGCCGCCGCGCCCGCGGGCGCCGCCCCGGCCACCGGCGCACCGGGCGTCGTCGTGAAGAACGTCGAACTGCCCCGTGACCGCTGGTTGCCGGGGATCGCGGAGGCATCCCAGCTGACGTACTGGTCGCAGGGTCCCGGCGACAAGCCGATGCTCAGCACCGGCGTGGTCTACCTCCCGCAGGGCACCGCGCCCGAGGGCGGCTGGCCGGTCGTCTCCTGGGCGCACGGCACCACCGGCGTCGCCGACCAGTGCGCACCGAGCGCGAACGTGCCGGCCGACCGGACGGTGCGCGGTCTCGGGCACTGGCTCTCGCAGGGCTACGCCGTGGTCGCGACGGACTACGTGGGCCTCGGCACCGAGGGGGTGCACCCGTACCTGGACGGGCGCTCGGCGGCGCACAGCGTCGTCGACATGGTGCGCGCGGCACGGTCGGTGACCCCGGAGCTGTCCCGCAGGTGGGTCGCGATGGGCCAGTCCCAGGGCGGCCAGGCGACCATGTTCACCGCCAATCTCGCCACCGCGTACGCGCCCGAACTCGACTACCGCGGCGCGGTCGCGACCGGCGTGCCCTCCAACATCGAGAACCTGCTGCCGCTCGGCGGGCCGTCGTTCCCGAAGCTGCCGCTCAAGGGCACCACGGTCTACATCGCCAACGCGCTCGACGGCCTGCGCGCCGCGCGTCCCGACGTCGACATCGACTCGTACCTGAGCCCGCTCGGCAAGGCCATCCTCGACGACGTCGAGAACAACATCTGCTACTCCGACGCGCGGGCGAAGTATGCCGACGTCTCGATCGGCCAGCTCTTTTCGAGGTCGATCGACACCCCGGCGTTCGTCAGCGCGGCGCGCGACATCCTCACCGTGCCGACCAGCGGCTACGACCGCCCCGTCTTCATCGGCCAGGGCCAGCAGGACCTGGATGTCCCGATCCCGTTGACGCTCAAGCTGGTTGCGGACCTGACGGCGAACCGGGTCGACTTCGCGTTCCACACCTACCCGGCCGACCACCTCGGCACCGTGCCCGCCTCCGAGGCCGACAGCACGCCCTTCGTCGCGGCGCTGTTCAGGGGCGAGAAGCCGTGCACCGGGAGCGCCTGCTAGGTCCGGCGCTCGATTCCAGCGGTGCGGCCGCGAGATCGGCGGACCCATCCGGGCGGTCGCGCGGTCCGGTCGATCTACGTTCTGGTACGGATGGGGGGATCCGCGTGCGGACGCGGACAGTCGGGCGAGGAGGCGTTGGTGAAGGCGGTTCACGTAACGGAGACGATCGGTCCCGACGGTGTGTGCGTCGTGGAAACGGACGAACCCGCCGGCGACGGTCTGGTCGTGGTCGACCTCCACGCGGCGGGCGTCTCGTACCCCGACCTGCTCCAGACCTCCGGTGGCTACCAGGTGGTGCGGCCGCTGCCGTTCGTGCCGGGCGTCGAGGGCGCGGGGATCGTGCGCAGCGCGCCCGCCGGTTCCGGCGTCGCGGTCGGCGCCCGGGTGGCGGTGCTGGCCCCGGGCGGCGCCTGGCAGCAGACGGTGGCGGTGCCGCCGGCATCGGTGTACCCGCTGCCGGACGCGGTCTCGCTCACCGCGGGCGCCGGCTTCCTGATGAACTACATGACGGCCCACTTCGCGCTGGTCGAGCGGGCCCGGTACGTCGCGGGCGAGACCGTGCTCGTGCACGGCGCGGCCGGCGGCCTCGGGGTGGCGGCGCTGCAGGTGGCGGCCGCGCTGGGCCTGGAGACGATCGCGGTCGTGAGCACCGAGGCGAAGGCGGACGTCGCGCGGGCCAACCGCGCGACCCACGTCGTGCCGGTCGAGGGGTGGCGCGAGAGCGTCCGGGAGATCACCGGCGGCCGCGGCGTCGACATCGTCATCGACCCCGTCGGCGGCGACAGGTTCACCGACAGCATCCGCAGCCTGGCCACCGGCGGACGCCTGGTGGTGCTCGGGTTCGTCGGCGGCGACATCCCGACCGTCAAGGTGAATCGCCTTCTGCTGAACAATGTCTCGGTTCTCGGGGCGGGATGGGGCGAGTACCTGCGGGCGGTTCCGGACTACCCGGCGCGGCAGTGGTCCCAGCTCGGTCCGCTGCTCGAGTCCGGTGAGCTGCGGATCACGGAGCCCGTCACGTTCGCGCTCGACGAGGCGGCGCAGGCGTTGCGGGCCCTCGAGACCCGGTCCGCGGCGGGAAAGGTGGCGTTGCGGTTCGGTGCGTGAGCGTCCGCGCGGTGTCGGTGCGGTCAGCGTAGTTCGGCGATCAGGTCCGCCACCGCCCGACGGAACCGGGCGTCGCTGCCCGGGCCGAGCGTGGACCAGGCGACCCCGTCCGCGGACACGCTCGACGTCCCGACGATCCGGCCCCGGTCGGTGTCGAACGCCGTCACCGGTCCGCCGACCTGCGTCACCGCGGCGTCGGCGTGCCGGATCCCGACGACCTCGGCGTGGGCTCGGCTGCCGGCCAACGCCGTCGCGAGGGTGCCCGCGTCGGCCTCGGCGACCCCGAGCTCGGCCAGTCGTCGGGCCGTGGACACGTGATTCGCGCAGTCCTCGAGCGCGCCGATCAGCAGCTCGGTCGGTGCGTTGACCGGACCGAAGCGCAGCGGCACCGAGCATCCGATCGCGTCGAGGAGCAGCTCCGGCCCTCGACCATCGTGCGGTTGCAGCACATACGAATTCGGGCCGCGCAGGACGAGCAGGTCGCCGGCCGCCGCCCAGACCAGGCACAGTCGCGAGACCTCCGCCCGGCCGGTCGTGTACCAGCGAAGCGCGACCTCGGCACGCGGTCGGGCGAGCACCCCGAGCCAGTCCGCCAGGTCCGGGTGCGGCGCTCCCGCGGGCAGCAGACCACGCTCGGTCAGCGTCTCGTGGGCCCTGTCGAACGCGGCGTCGCGGGCCGTGGACGAGTCGAAGCGGGAGCCGGCATCGAGCACCACCGGCAGTTCGTCGACCCCGAGCAGATGGACCAGCAGGTCCATCTCGTCGAGGCCGAGCGTCACCGACTCGAGGCGGTTCACCGATGTGACGAGCGGGCTCACCGAGGATCCGCCCCGATGACCGAGGGAATCACCACGCGCCCGTCGCCGAAATGCTCGAAACCCTTCAGGTAGTCCGGCGTGCGGTGCTCCTCGTCGTCCTGACCGATTCCGCGGCCGGTGGCCGCCGACCCCAGCTGGCCAGCGCGGGTCGTGGCCGCGGCGGGGTCCGCGCGTGCGACGTCGGGACCGACCGCCGCGGTCGGGGCGCCGCCGCGCCCGAGCACAGGCGCCGGGGCGCCGCCAGCCGAGGACGCCCCCCAGCCCTCGGGCAGGAGAGCGCGGCCGACCCCGCCGGAGCCGGACGGCGCAGCCGGGCCGATCCCGCTGCCGCCCCGCGCACCCGCGACGCCGGCCGCACCGACCGCCCGGGTGGCCGCGGAGCCACCGGCCGACGCGCGTGCCCCGGGCCCGCCCGTCGCGGTCCCGCCGGGCACGGGGCCGGCGGCGGCGCCGCCGGCGAACGCGGAGATCGCCGAGGGCGCGAGGGACGCGGTGGTCGAGGCGACCGTGCTGAGGCCGGATCCGGCGACACTGCCCGCCTGCGTGGCCACGCTGACCACCGCCGGGTTCTGCGCCTGCGCCAGCACCGCGCCGAGGGCGGCCTGCGCGGGACTCACCGAGGGGTCCGCGGCGATCGTGCTCGGCGGGACCGCGGCGGGCGCCTCCGCCCGAGCCGCGCCGGGGCCGCTGGCCAGCGGCGGCGGGGAACTGAAACTCTGCGGCGTCGCCACGATGGCCGAGGCGGCCTCGTAGGCCTCCATCACCAGCGCGGCCCGGACGTCCATCGCACGGTCGGCGGCCTCGGCGGCGGCTCCGGCACCCGCCAGCGCGCCGCCGGTCGTGTACGCGACCGCCTTCGCGGTCTTGACCGCGGCGATCTCCGCCAGGCTGGGCATCGCGATCCGGGCGACGGTGTGCGCGCCGGCCTCGGTCGCGGCCTTGGCGGCGGTCGTGGCGGCCATTGCGCCCGCGGTCGCGGTCCAGGCGTGGAACGGGACGAGTTTGGACAGCGCGGTGTCGAAGGCGAGGCCCTGCCAGCCGGCGCCCAGCTCGCCCATCACCTTGGTGAGCGTGGCGGTCGCGTCGGCCAGGCTGGCGGTGAGGGCCGTCCAGGCCGAGCTCGCCGCGGCCAGCTGGACCGGTCCGACGCCCGCGTTGAGCGCGGTCGAGTTCCAGGTGGCGCCGCGGGGCAACCAGACGACGCCGGTGAATCCCATGGTCATGTCGTTGTCTCCTCGGGTCCCTGTCCGCTGGGCGTCACATGCCTTCGGCGAGCGCGGCGCCGAAGCTGTGGTCGAGGCCCTGGTACTCGGCGGAGTGCCTGCGCAGGGCCGCGGCGGCGGTCAACAGTTCGGTGATGCCGGTTGCGGCCGAGGGGAGGAAGCTGTCCGCCACCGAGTTGAAGAAGCCGGCGGCCGTCGTCGACACCTCCTCGGTGCCCGCGGGCGCCATGTGCAGGGCGGGGCCGTTGGCCTCGACCGAGGCGCGGAGGCGTTCCGCGAGGGACTCGAGCTGCACGGCAGCGGAGATCAGGGCATCAGGAGAGACGTACACGTGGCCTGGCATGGTCTCGGCCTCCTCGGTGGATTCGGCGAGGCGTGCTCGTCGATGTTGACCCGTCAGGAGATAGGACGCCGCGAACGACTCCGCGGTTCCGCCGAATGCGACTGCGTCAGCCCCAACCGAGCTGATGCAGTCGCTCCTCCTCGATGCCGAAGTAGTGCGCGATCTCGTGGATGACCGTCACCGCGACCTCCTCGACCACCTGCTCCTCGCTGTCGCACATCTCGAGCAGCGCCTCGCGGTAGATGGTGATGGTGTCGGGCAGCGCGCCGCCGTAGTGACTGTCGCGCTCGGTCAGCGCGATGCCGTGGTAGAGCCCGAGCAGGCCGGGGTCGTGCTCGTCGCGGTCCTCGACCAGGACGACGACGTTGTCGATCGCCCGAGCCAGCTCCGGCGGGATCAGGTCCAGCGCCTCCGAGACCAGTTCCTCGAAGCGGTCCTCGGTCATCACGACAGCCACGTCAGTTCCCCAGCGGAGCGGCGCCGGGCAGCGGCACCGGTAGCGAGCGGCCCTCGGGGGTGGCCGGCGGCGGCACCGGCGGCGCGCCGTTGATCAGGATGTCGCCCTTGGCGCTGTTGGTGATCGGTGCGAACCCGCCGCTGTCGAGTTCCTTGCCGACCGAGCAGTTGACCTTCCGGCTGCCCGCGAGCCAGCTGCTGAGCTCGATGTTGTCCCAGAACAGGGTGAGGGTCTTGTTCCGCAACGCGTCGGGGGAGCCGAGGTACTCGTTGGCGGCCTGGGTGCAGGTCTCCTCGAGGTACTTGTCCTGGTCCGGCACGGCCGGGTACCCGCCGGGGAACTTGGCGCCCAGGTCCACGACGGAGATGACCTCGAACGCGTGCGGCTGCGAGCAGTCGACCGGGTCCGCGGGAACGTTCTGGTTGATGCCGATGCAGGTGCCCGTGTCCCACACCTTCGACTCGTCCTGGCCGACGACGGTCCCGACAATCGGCAGCGGAGTGCCGGTGGTGCTCGAGCGCTGCAGCCCGCAGCGCAGGGTGCGCTCGCCGGCCGCCCAGCCGGCCTCGCCGGGGTTGATGAGTCCGACGCTGAACTTGCCGTTGGGGTCGTACCGGGCGCCGAGGTACTCGACGACCGCGGGCGCGCAGTGCTCGTTGCGGAGCTGGGAGAAACGCAGCACGCCGGGGAAGCGCGAACCGGGGCCGAACTCGGCGCCGGGGAAGATGCTCAGGTCCACCTCGGAGGCCACCTCGAACAGATGCTTGTCCGAGCAGTCCACCTTGGTCAGGTCGCTGGCATCCTCCTTCGTCCAGGTCAGGCAGTCGCCCGTGCCCGCGGTGCCGAACGCCTTGCCCGCGACGGCGCCGGTGGACATCGGTCCGCCGTTGCTGGGGTGGGCGGTCAGTTCGCTGCCGCCGTGGAAGCCGCCGGAGATCACCAGGGTGGCGATCGCGGCGAGCACCGCGCCCAACGCGACCGCGATCAACCCGCGCCGGGTCGTGCGCGCCGACATGTGGCGTCCGGACAGCCGGGTCACCAGCGGTCGGGGACCGTCGGGCGCCACGCCGTCGCGGGCCTGCGCGTCGTTCGCGGGTCCGGTGCTCGGGTCTGCGTTGTCGGGGGTGTGTTCGTCGGACATCGCCCACCATCATGCCTGCCGGCCGGGAACGGACCGGTCTTTCCGGCGCCCGTCGGCCTCCGCGTCGGAAACCGAAATCAGCGCCCCAGGTCGACCAAGTAGGGTTTGTGCTTGTGATTGACCTCAAATTCCTGCGCGAGAATCCCGACGTCGTCCGCGACTCACAGCGCACCAGGGGTGAGGACCCCGGGTTGGTCGACGCGCTGCTGTCCGCCGACGAGGCCCGGCGCGCCGCGGTGCTCGCGGGCGACAACCTGCGCGCGGAGCAGAAGGCACTCGGCAAGAAGGTCGGACAGGCCTCCGCCGAGGAGCGGCCCGCATTGCTCGCCGGGTCGAAGGAACTCGCACAGAAGGTCAAGGACGCCGAGGCCGCGCAGCACGAGGCGGACGCCGCGCTCGATGCCGCGGCCCGCGCCATCTCGAACATCGTGCAGGAGGGGGCACCGGCCGGCGGCGAGGACGACTTCATCACCCTCGACACGGTCGGCGAGATCCCGGCCTTCGACTTCGAGCCGAAGGACCACCTCGAGCTCAGCGAGTCGCTCGGCCTGATCGACATGGAGCGCGGCGCGAAGGTGTCCGGCGCCCGGTTCTACTTCCTCACCGGCGCCGGCGCGATGCTGCAGCTCGGTCTGCTGCAGCTGGCCGCGCAGAAGGCGACCGCGAACGGCTTCACCCTGATGATCCCGCCGGTGCTGGTGCGGCCGGAGATCATGCAGGGCACCGGGTTCCTCGGCCAGCACTCCGAGGAGGTCTACCACCTCGAGCAGGACGACCTGTACCTCGTCGGCACCTCGGAGGTCCCGCTCGCCGGATACCACTCCGGCGAGATCCTCGACCTGAGCGAGGGCCCGAAGCGGTACGCGGGCTGGTCGTCCTGCTTCCGTCGCGAGGCGGGCAGCCACGGCAAGGACACCCGCGGCATCATTCGTGTGCATCAGTTCGACAAGGTCGAGATGTTCACCTACTGCAAGCCCGAGGACGCGGATGCCGAGCACCAGCGGCTGCTCGGATGGGAGCGGGAGATGCTCGCGGCCATCGAGGTGCCGTACCGGGTGATCGACGTCGCCGGCGGCGACCTCGGTTCGTCCGCGGCCCGCAAGTTCGACTGCGAGGCATGGGTTCCCACCCAGGGTGCCTACCGCGAGCTGTCGTCGACCTCGAACTGCACGACCTTCCAGGCGCGGCGGCTCGGGACCCGTTACCGGGACGAGAACGGCAAGCCGCAGACCGCGGCGACCCTCAACGGCACCCTCGCCACCACCCGCTGGATCGTCGCGATCCTGGAGAACCACCAGCAGGCCGACGGCAGCGTCACCGTGCCGGTCGCGTTGCAGCCGTTCGTCGGTACCGACGTCCTGCGCCCCTGACCGCCGACCCCTTCCGCATCGCCACGATGTCACACCGGTTCGTCGTAACCGAACGAGTGTGACATCGGGGCGATGCGGGGTGTGGGCGTCGTCGTGCCGACCCCGGTAGTTTCGGATGGCATGACGGACGACCCGATCGACCCCCGGTTGCAGGAGATCGCGCAACGAGTCTTCGATGCGGCGCGGTCGGGCGAGGCCTCGACCCTCGCCGCCTACCTCGACGCGGGGGTGCCGGTGAACCTGAGCACCGGCACCCGCGACACCCTGCTGATGCTCGCCGCGTACCACGGTCACGCCGAGGCCGTTCAGCTGCTGATCGACCGAGGTGCCGACGTCGACCAGCTCAACGAACGCGGCCAGTCGCCGGTGGCGGGTGCCATCTTCAAGGGCGAGGAGGCGGTCGTCCGGATCCTCGCGGCGGCCGGTGCCGACCCGAATGCCGGCCATCCCACCGCAGTCGACTCGGCGAAGATGTTCGGCCGCGAGGACTACCTGGAGCTGTGGCGCTCGTAGTCGGTCAGCCGAACGCCGTCAGCGAGTTCCGTGGGCGGTGAGGTAGCGGTCGACGGTGTCCCGATCCGATGCCATCGGCTCACGACAGGCCGATCGAAGACCTCGGTCGGGCCGCGCAGACGGTGATCCGGACGGGTCAGTCCCGGTCGTGGTGGCACACGGCCTCGAGGAGGAATCCGTGCGGGTCGGTCCAGAAGGTGGCGTAGTACGGCGGCGGGTACTCGGGGAATTCGCGTGGGGCGTGCACGATATCGCTGCCGAGCGCGGCCGCGGCGTCGGCGACCTCGCGAACCCGGGTGCGGGTGGGGACCACGAACGCCAGATGCTGCAGCCCGGTGCGTTCCCGCGAGTACTCGGGCGCCGGGTCCGTCGCCGGGTACAGGAACAGGTAGGTGCCGCGCTTGCCGTCGGCCGGGCGGTAGGAGTGCTGGGTGATGTCACCGAAGAACGTCTCGAACCCCAGCAACGGCAGGATCTGGTCGTAGTACGCGACCGCGCGGCCCAGGTCCGGCACGTTGATGCCCAGGTGTCCGATCATTGCCGCCCCTCCGCGTCGGTCTCAGGATAGCCCTCGGCGCCGAGGGTCGTCCGCTACCGGCCGCTCATGCCGTGGACGGTGTTTGCGTGGATGCCGGTGCCGTACTCGTACCGAAGTCCGCGGTGCGCGATGAATTCACCGGCGTGTGGCAGCACCGGATGCGAGCCGATCTTGTCGACCGCCATCCGCCGGATGGCCCGGTTGAGCTTGCTCGAGCCCTCGTGACCGCCGCCCAGTCCCACGCGGCGGGATCACCCAGCTCAGGCAACGTCTCAGCCCGGGCGGCGGCACGCTTGGCCGTGTTGTGGTTGGTGCGGCTCCACCGCAACTCCTGGCCCCAGGGGCCGCCGTAGTGGAGCTGTATCAATCCCCAACCTGCGCCGGTGCACCGGAAGGTCGCCCCGCCACCGGCATCCGGATGCAGGTCGATCCGACTCGCCACGGGCTCCTGCCCGGACCCCGCAGCGAACAATGTCAGAGACCGTCCCCGTCGGTTGTCGGGGGACGTCGACGTCGGCCGAGAACTCCCGCAGCTCGCGACCGGGTTCCGAATCGGACTCGAAGACGCGAAACAGCTCCAGGTCGAACCCCGTCCGAATGACTGCAGACCAATCGTCGTCGACGGCGTAGAAGTCCAGGTTCGGCACTCGCCCACTGTCCCAGCGGGAAGACCGAACCCGACGACGGTGTGGCTACACCTTCGCCGAGCGCAGCTCGTGACCCTTCGAGGTCTTGCAGCGTCCGGTCTCGAGGTCCCACTGCCAGCCGTGCAGGTTGCAGGTGAGGTTGCTGCCCTCGACCACGCCGAACTTGGACAGGTCCGCCTTGAGGTGCGGGCAGCGGCGCTGGATCTCGTAGCCGCCCAACTCGATCGACGCGCTGTCGTCGTGCGCCTCGGCGAACCAGCCGTCCGCGTAGGCGATCCGCTCGTCGGTCAGGCACTTGAAGAACGTGTACAGGAATTCGTTGTAGCCGCCGACCCGCCACGCCTCGAACCGGGTGGACAGGAAGATGGTGTTGACCCAGTCCGGCTCGTCGTCACGCAGCACCGTCCGAACCAGCTCGGGTGCGATGCGGAAACCGTAGCGGTACTTGCCATCTCCCTCGATCGGCTCGCGGACCGTGCGATTGGGGAAGTCCAGGACCACCGTCTCGTCGCCCATCACCAGGCCGACGGGGTAGCCGATGCCGTCGCAGATCACGTCCGACTGCGCCATGATCGGCTCGAACTTGGCCTTGAGCGGGCCGAGCAGCGGTTCGCCCTCCGCGGGCGCCCAGGCGGCCTTCTCCTCCGCGAGCACGGGCGCCATCCGCTGCGCCATGTCCTCGATGTAGGCGGCCTTGTCGGAGAAGATCTTGTCGACCTCGGCGTCCGGGATCGGGTGCGACAGGGTGGCGTCCGACCCGTGGATGTCGACGACGCTGCCGGGGATCATCAACAGTCCGCCGTCGTTGCCGTGGATGCGCATCTGCTCGAGGAAGACGATCTGGTCCGGGAAGATGTTGCCCTCGTCGCCGTGGTCGTCGTTGAGGTCGCGCAGCGCCGCGTCCAGGAAGACCGGGGGGCCGGCCGACGGCACCACCCAGGTCGCCCCGACCTGGTCGATGTAGCTGCGGCAACGGTCCATGCCACGCTGGCGCTTCTGCTTGCCGAAGTTGCGCTTGGTGCCCGCGGGGATGTCGTAGACCATCGGGTACCAGATCGCGCCCGAGTACTGCAGCAGGTGGATGTCGACCTTGCCGAACTGCTCGCCGAGGACGTCCATGTCCACCGGCCGCGCGTCGTTCATGTTGAAGCAGGTGGTCTCGCCGTCGGAGACGACCAGGCCGGAGTCGCCGATCGGACCGTCCGCGGGCGCGCGCAGGGCGATGATCATGACGTCCAGGTCGCCCTTGGGGCCCGTGATGGTGTGCTTGGCGGAGTCCTGGGTCTCGAAGAACTTGGTGAAGCCCAGCTTCTCCAGCTCGCGGCGCAGGTCCGGCACCGGGTAGTCGGGCAGCAGCACGGTCGCGTCCTTGTTGACGTGCTTGCGCAGGTTCTCGGGGTCGAAGTGGTCCTTGTGCAGGTGCGAGACGTACAGGTAGTCGACGTCACCGAGCGCGTCCCAGTCCAGGCCGGTGTTGTCCGGGAACGGGAACCAGGACGCGAAGTAGGCGGGGTTGACCCACGGATCGCACAGGATTGAACCCGCCTCGGTCTGGATGTGGAATCCGGCGTGTCCGACGCTGGTGACCTGCACTGGTATGCCTCCTGGGATATACGACAGGTCCCAGCGTAGGCGGCGCGCCCACGGCGGCGCATCCGCGTGCGGCCAGGGTCGCCATGATGCGCAACTGTGGCCGACCGCACTACGCTGGCTGACCGTGGAACCCGTCTACAGAACGATCATCGGCATTGCTCGTACGGTGTTCGCCGCCCAGGGCCTGAAGTTCACGGTCCGCGGCGACGAGAACATCCCGGCGAAGGGCGGGGCGGTGATCGCGGTGAACCACACGGGCTACATGGACTTCACCTACGCGGGGCTGCCGGTGCGCAGCGTGAAGCGCTACATCCGCTTCATGGCGAAGAAGGAGGTCTTCGACAACAAGATCTCCGGCCCGATCATGCGCGTCCTGCGGCACATCCCCGTCGACCGCGCGGCGGGCGCCGAGTCGTACCGGGCCGCGGTCGACGACCTGCGGGCCGGCGAGCTCGTCGGTGTCTACCCGGAGGCCACGATCAGCCGCAGCTTCGAGCTCAAGGAGTTCAAGTCGGGTGCGGCACGGATGGCGATCGAGGCGGGCGTGCCGATCGTCCCGATCGTCATCTGGGGTGCCCAGCGGGTGTGGACCAAGGGGCATCCGAAGCGGTTGGGGCGCACCAACACTCCGATCTCGATCGCGGTCGGCGAGCCGATCGCGCCGTTCGAACCGGCCGGTGAGCTGACCGCGAAGCTGCACTCCACGATGGAGGGCATGCTGCTCGCGCTGCAGGAGGGCTACGAGCATCCGGCGGGGGAGTACTGGGTGCCGGCGCGGCTCGGCGGCGGCGCGCCGACCCTCGACGAGGCGAACCGGATGGACGCCGAGGAGGCCGCGCAGAAGGCGGCCCGGCGGGCGCAGTCGTCGGACGGATCCTGATCGGTGCTCGTCTCGGTCACGGCGATCGCATGGGCCGGTCGCACGTGAGACGTCGGCTGCTGCGTGTCGCGCTCGCGGTGTTCGCCGTACTGGGGGTCACGGTGCTCGGCTCGATGGCCTGGATCGGTGTCGCCTCGTCCGGCCACGTGCACGACCCGGACGACGCGCCGGAGGCGCCGGTGGTGATCGTTCTCGGCGCCAAGGTTCAGGACGGCAAACCGATGTCGTTCCTGGCCGGTCGGCTCGACGCCGCGGCGGAACTGGTGCATGCCGGAAAGGCCCGCGCCGTGCTGGTCTCCGGCGACGCCAACGGCACCTCCGGGAACGAGATCGCCGCGATGACGGAGTACCTGGTGTCGAAGGGCGTCGACCGGAAGCTGATTGTCGGCGACGACTACGGTCTGGACACCTACGACACCTGTGCCCGAGCGGCGGCGACCTTCGGAATTCGCAAGGCGCTCATCGTCAGTCAGGATTTCCACGTCTCACGTGCGGTGGCGCTGTGCCGGCACGTGGGCATCGAGGCGGACGGGGTCCGTGGGTACTGCGACTGCCGATTCGTCACGGTCGCCCGGAACACCGCGCGGGAGTGGCTGGCCCGGCCGAAGGCGATTGTCGACATGCTCAGCAGCAGGGAGCCGAAAGTGGTCTCCCCGCCGGACGATTCGATCCAACGGGTACTGGCGGACTGACGGCGCGTAGGGCTGACGCGCAGTGGTGCGGTGACGGAGTCGTGGGACTCCGTAACCGCACCACTGCGGCGGAGCCACCTTCGATCAGGAACCGAGGATCGACCCGAGGGAGCCGAAGTCGACCGAGCCGGTACCGGTGCCGGGATCGACCGGGTCCGGGCCCGGACCCGGACCCGGATCGACGGTGCCCGCGCCGACGGTGACGGTGGCCAGCGCGCTGCCACCCGCGTTGACGGGCACGTCGTTGCCGGGCTTCTTGCCGTCCTTCGGCGTGCAGAACGTGGGAGCGTTCTGCTGCGAACCGAGCGCGAACGCCCGGGCCAGGAAGGTGTCGTAGTTCTTGTCGCTGTTGTAGTTGGCCGCCTCGCCCGCGACCCGGACGGTCGGCGCGACGACACCCTCGGCCAGCGCCTTGACCGTCACGGTGACGGCGGGGAGCTGGAACTTGGTCGAACCGTCGGCGGTCGGATTGCCGTCCAGGTCGGTCTTGGTCTTCTCGACAGCGATTCCGCCGGGGGTGTTGGCGCTGGCCTTGGGGCTGTTGGCGACGGTCTCGTTGTCACCGGAGAGCCGCAGGATCGTGCCCGACGCATCGGGCTCGCCGGCATCGTTGACGCGGATGACCGTCGGCGCGACACCGGTCAGGCCCTTGCCGGTCGAGGGGACGACGACGGCGGAGACGAACTCGGCGTTCGCGGGCAGATCCCAGTCGATCTTCAGGCGCTGGATGTCGGTCGTCGTGGCGATCGACTCCTTGTCCGGCAGCGAGCTCACGGTCGGCTGCATCGTGTAGCTGAACTGCTCGCCGACCTTCACGCTGTCCGGTGCGGTGATGCTCATGCCGAGCGTCTGCGACATGTGCTGGGTGAGGATCGCGCGGGCCTGGCAGGCGCCCTGGAACTCGATCGAAGCGGGCGCGGCGGAGGCGGGCGAGGCCATCAGCAGGGTGCCCGCGGCGACGGCGGCGGCGGCGACGGTCGGGATGGCGGTGCGGCGAACGGGGGTGAAGGGCAAGGTCACTCCTCAGGTGATGTGCGTGCTGGGCAAAGTAAAGGACTTCCGTGATCTGGACCGTAAACGAGAACCGGCTCATTAGTGACCGAAATCAACGAAGTCGAAAACTCCCAGCGTGTGGACGTCCAGTCATGAAAGTTAGCTGAGGGAACGAAACCATTTCTATTCAGTACCTTTACTGTTTGCTGCCGTTGTCGCCCGTGACACCGAGCCTTCTCGGACGGTCGCCGGCATTTGGCCGGTGGTCGGCGGGCTCGGTCGTCGACGTGGGCAACGACCGTGCTGTGAGAACGCTGAGATCCGCTCCCGCCGGTACGGCAGGATGGGTACTAATGGACTACGGCCCGCCGCGGTCGGTGGAGGTGTGCATGCGGATCCTCTTGGTGGAGGACGAGTCCCGGTTGGCCGAGACCGTGCGCCGCGGACTCGCCGCGGAGGGATTCGTCGTCGACATCGCCCGGGACGGCTTCGACGGACTCGAACTTGCGTCGACCGGCGAGTTCGACGTGGTCGTGCTCGACATCATGCTGCCCGGGAAGCACGGTTACCAGGTGCTGCGCGAGTTGCGCGCCCGCGAGGTGTGGACGCCGGTGTTGATGCTCTCGGCGAAGGACGGCGAGTACGACCAGGCCGACGCCTTCGACCTCGGTGCCGACGACTACCTGACCAAGCCGTTCTCGTTCGTCGTGCTGCTGGCGCGGTTGCGCGCACTCATGCGGCGTGGCGCGCCGCAGCGGCCCGCGATCCTCT
Source organism: Rhodococcus sp. NPDC059234 (assembly GCF_042754225.1). Taxonomy (NCBI): domain Bacteria; kingdom Bacillati; phylum Actinomycetota; class Actinomycetes; order Mycobacteriales; family Nocardiaceae; genus Rhodococcus; species Rhodococcus sp. NPDC059234. Next base: position 9,183 of record NZ_JBHZAH010000055.1, on the reverse strand, counting down.
CCGCGGGCGAGTTGACGCTCGACCCGGCGCGGCGGCGGGTGGCGCGTGGCGAGGTGCCGATCGCGCTGACTCCCCGCGAGTACGGGGTACTCGAATTTCTGTTGCGCAACAAGGGAAATGTGGTCACCAAGGCCGAGATCCTGCGCGCCGTCTGGGACAGTCACTACGAGGGCGACGACAACGTGGTCGAGGTGTACGTCGGCTACATCCGGCGCAAGATAGACGCCCCGTTCGGGACAGCGACCATCGACACCGTCCGCGGGGTCGGCTATCGGCTGGTCGACGAGGGCTGATCCTCGGGGCCGCCCGAATCCGGTTGCGTCAGGGGCAGGGTCACTGTGAACACCGCACCGCCGTCGGCGGACTCGCCGACCGTCACCGTACCGTGGTGCGACCGAACGATCTGCTCGACGATTGCGAGCCCCAGCCCCGTGCCACCCGAGGACCGGGTCCGGGTGGGGTCCAGCCGGACGAACCGCTCGAACACCCGCTCCCGGTCGGCCGGGTCGATGCCGGGGCCGTCGTCCGACACCGTGACCACCGCGTCGCCGTCGACACCACGGCAATCCAGGGTGACCGTGGAGCGCGCGTAGCGGGCCGCGTTGTCGACGAGATTGCGGACCACCCGCTGCAACGCGGCCCGATCGCCGGTCACCCGGCAGGGCGCGATCCGCGAAACCGTTCGCAGCGAACCGATTCCGCGCAGCCGCACCTCCTCGCCGTACAGCAGGTCGTCGAGGTCCACGTCGACCCGCTGGAACTCGAGACCCTCCTCGTCGGAACGGGCCAGCAGCAGCAGGTCCTCCACCAGGTGCTGCATCCGCCGGGTCTCCGGCAGCAGCGACTCGTCGATCAGCGGCGCGTCCACCAGGTCCGGCCTGCCCTGAGCGAGTTCGAGCGCGGCCGAGATGGTGGTCAGCGGGCTGCGCAGCTCGTGGGAGGCGTCGCTGACGAACCGCTGCTGGGCCAGCTGGCCCGCCTCGATCCGGGCCAGCATCGCGTTCATCGTCGTGGCCAACTGGGCGATCTCGTCGTGCGACGGCGGCACCGGGACCCGCCGGCCGAGGTCCGGGCCCGAGATCGAGGCGACCCGCGTGCGGATCGCCTCCACCGGCCGCAGCGCGGCCCCGACCAGGCTGTACGTGCCGAACACCACCAGCGCGACGACCGCGGGGGAGCCCACCAGCAGGAGCACGCCGACCTTCTCGGCCACCGACTCGACCGGTTCGCGGTCCGCACCGACGAGGACGGTGACGGGCGCGGCGACGGACGTCGTGCCGAGGCCGGAGATCCAGTAGTCGAACGCGCCGTCCGGTCCCTTCACCCGGCCCAGGTCGCGTGCCTCGCCGGGGGGGAGTGATTGCGGCACCAGCGCGGTGTCCGGGGCGCCGTTCGACCCGGCGAGGACCCGGCCCCGCTCGTCGACGACCTGGACCGCGCCGATCTGACTGTCCGTGGCGAGCAGCGACTGGTCCAGTTGGGCGGGCGATTCGCCGTGGAGCTGTCCGGCGATCTGGGTGGCGCGGGCGGCCGCGGCGTCCTGGGCCGAGTGCTCGAGCGAACGGAACAGCACCAGCAGCAGCACCGCACCCGCGATCGCCAGGCAAATCGTCACCACCACCGCCGCCGCGACGGCGGACCTGGTGCGCACGCTCCACCGTGACGGGTGCAACCAGCCGAGGGACATGCCGTACAGAGTGCCAGGTCACGTGCTCTCAGCGCTTTCACAGCAGGGCACTGGGATCCTCCCAGTCATGTCTGTCGTCAGAGAGCCCGCGTGTCGGCGGTCGCGAACGGCGTCCCGGGTCGAACGCCCGGTCACACTGGCGACATGGTGATGCACCGCCGGCAGTTCATCACGATGCTCGCGGCCGGGGCGGCTGCCCTGTCCGGATGCTCGACCGCGGGCAGTGCGACGGCGGCAGGTGAGGCGCCGCCCGCGCCACCGGCCCCGCCGCCCGCACCGACCACCCCGCCGCTGCTGCCGCCGCCCGCGGCGGAGCTGCGGACCACCCTGTCGCCCGGCACGCTCACCGCGTTGCCGGGTCAGGGGACCTCCCTGGCGCTGACGGTCGACGACGGGACCAACTCGGACGTGGTGGCGGCGTACGTCAAGTTCGCGAAGGACACCGGTGCCCGGTTCACCTTCTTCGTCACCGCCGTCTACGACTCGTGGACCGCGAATCGGAAAGAGCTTCGGCCACTTGTCGACTCGGGTCAGATCCAGCTCGCCAACCACACCTGGGACCACCCGGACCTCACCAAGCTGTCGAGCGCGGCCGTCGCGAGCCAGCTGCAACGCACCCGTGACTTCCTGAAGAACCAGTACGGCGTCGACGGTGCCCCGTACTTCCGGCCGCCGTACGGATTTCACAACGCGGCGGTCGATCGTGTCGCCGCCGACCTCGGCTACACGGTCCCGACGCTCTGGTACGGCTCGTTGTCGGATTCCCAGGTGATCACCGAGGACTACCTGCTCGAGTGCGCCCGCAAGTACTTCAACCCGCAGGCCCTCGTGATCGGGCACGCGAACCACCCGCCGGTCACGCACGTGTACCCGCAGCTCGTGGACATCGTCAAACAGCGGGGGCTCTCGATGGTCACACTCGACGACGTCCTGGTGCGTCGGCGGTAGCGCAAGGGCACGGTGGTCGAGGGTGCGGCAAGATGGGTCCGGTGCAGGACACCCCCCACGCCAAGCCCGAACTGATCGCCAGCGATGTCGACGGCACCCTGATCGACGACGACGAGCGGGTCAGCCCCCGCACCCGAGCCGCGGTGCACGCCGCGCTCGACGACGGCGTGCCCTTCGTGCTCGCGACCGGGCGGCCCCCGCGCTGGATCAGCCCGATCGTCGACGGCCTCGGCTTCGCGCCGCTCGCGGTGTGCGCGAACGGCGCGGTGCTCTACGACAGCGATGCCGACCGGGTACTCGGCGCGGTGACGCTGTCCACCGAGACCCTCGCCTGGGTGGCCGAACTCGCCGGGGCGGCCCTGCCGGGCAGCGGCCTCGCCGCCGAGCGGGTCGGGAACAGCGCGCACGACGCCGCGACGCCGCAGTTCGTGAGCTCGCCCGGCTACCAACACGCCTGGCTGAACCCGGACAACACCGAGACCTCGGACGAGGAGGTGCTCGCGCATCCCGCCGTCAAGATGTTGATCCGGCTGCCCGGTATTGCGAGCTCACACATGATCTCCCGGCTGGCCCCCTTGGTGGGCGATCGCGTCGACCTCACCTACTCCACGAACAACGGGCTCATCGAGGTGGCGGCGCCGGGAGTCACCAAGGCCTCCGGGCTGCGTGCGCTCGCCGAACGGATGGGCATCGCCGACGCGGGCATCCTCGCCTTCGGCGACATGCCCAACGACGTGCCGATGCTCTCGATGGCCCGGCACGGCGTCGCGGTGGCGAATGCGCATCGCGACGCGATCGCTGCCGCGGACGAGGTCACCACCTCGAACTCCGCGGACGGCGTCGCCCGCGTGCTCGAGCGCTGGTGGACGGCCTGATCCGGGCGGTGGGACGGTCGGGCGGCCCGGTGCGCGCGGCAGGCGTCCGTCGGGACCGATTCGAGTAGTCGACTACGCGCGCGTCCGACGCGGACCGCGACGACACTCGATCTCGAGACGAAGGGTGGGCGAGGTCGCGGCCCACGCACCCGACCTCGACTTCGGAGGGCGACCGCCATGACCGTCACGACGCTTCCACACCCGCCGCACCGGCTCCCGTTGCTCGGTGACCTGCTCACCTCGGATCCGCGCAGTCCCACCCAGAACCTGATGGCTCACGCCCGCCGGCTCGGCCCGGTCTTCGAGACCAAGATCTTCAACCAAGATCTGGTCGTCGTCTCGGGGCCGCAGGAGTACGCCGAACTCGGCGACGAGAAGCGGTTCCGCAAGCACGTCGGCTTCGCGTTCGCGGTCATGCGGGAGATGCTCGGCGACGCCCTGGCCACCGCGTACACCGACGAGCCCAACTGGTCGAAGGCGCACAACATCCTGGCGCCGGCCTTCTCGCTGGCGGCGATGAAGGACTACCACGACACCGTCCTCGACACGGCCCGGGAGCTCGTCGCCTACTGGGACGGCACCGCCGAGCAGGGCCCGGTGGACGTGCACGCCGACACCAGCAAGCTGACACTGGAGACCATCGCGCGCATCGGATTCGGATACCGGTTCCGGCCGTTCGCCGCCGACGATCCTGACGCGTACGCCGCCGCGGTCTCGCGGATGTTCGAGTTCGCGGGACGCAGTACCTACCGGATCCCCGTGCACTGGCTCGACAACCTGGTCCGGCACCGGGTCATCAAGCGCAACGACGCGGACCTCGCCTACGTCCGCGGGGTCGTCGACGATGTGATCGCCGCGCGCCGCCTCGACCCGGATCCCCCGTCGGGCGATTTGCTGGCGCTGATGCTCAGCGCTGTCGACCCGGAGACCGGCGAGCGCCTTGGCGACGAGAACATCCGCAACCAGGTGATCACCTTCCTCGACGCCGGACACGAAACTACCTCGGGCACACTCTCGTTCGCGCTGCACCTGCTCGCCACCCATCCCGAGGTGGCCGATCGGGCCCGGGCGGAGATCCATGGTCTGTGGCCGCAGGGGACCGACCCCGACCCCGTGTTCGCCGACATCCACCGGCTCAAGTACGTGCGCCACGTCATCGACGAGACGCTGCGGCTGTGGCCGATCGCCGCCGGCTACTTCCGCGAGCCCGTGGCCGATACGACCATCGGCGGGCACCCCGTCGCCGAGGGTCAGCCGATGCTGGCGCTGACCCTGCAGGTGCACCGGGACCCGGTGTGGGGCGGCGACTCCGAGAGTTTCGATCCCGACCGGTTCCTGCCGGAGCGGGCGCGCACCCGGCCGGTCGGCATCTACAAGCCGTTCGGCACCGGGGTGCGGGCGTGCATCGGGCGGCAGCTCGCGCTGCACGAGTCCGTGCTCGTGCTGGCGCTGATCCTGCACAGGTACGAGCTCGAACCCGAGCCCGGCTACGAGCTCGAGGTGGCCGAGGGGTTCACGCTCAAGCCCGCGGGGCTACGGCTCGGGCTGCGCCGTCGCTGAGATCGCCGATCGCCGGGACAAACGACAGGGTGATGGTGCCCTTCACGCGGTTGAACCGTGTGAAGGACACCATCACCTGGTGGTCGGGTGTGGGATCAGCCCGCAGGCGCGGGTGCCGGGGCGGGCGCGGGAGCCGGTTCCGCCGGAGCCGGAGCAGCCGGTGCCGGGACGGGTTCCGCGGGTGCCGGCGCCGGAGCAACTGGTGCCGGGGCAGCTGGTGCTACCGACGCGCCGGCGTCGGCCGGGGTCAGCGCGTTCGCGTACGCCTCGTTGTAGGCCTTGAGGACGGTGGTGACCACGCCGGTCACCTCGTTGAAGATCAGCGAGCCGTTCTCGAAGTCGGCGCGCTTGCCGCCGGGCACCGAGTACTCGTCGCTTGTCGGCAGTCCGAGCGAACCGGTGTCGAGCCCGTTCTGACGCCAGCTGTCGAAGATCTTGCCCAGCACCGTCCAGACCCCGCCGTTCGGGGAGGTGGCGATCACCCCGTTGGCGAACTTGACCAGTTTGAAGCCGGACTTCACCGGGATCTCGCCGGTCTGCGAGGCGCCGAGCCTGCCGGTGTCGCCGCCCTCCGCAATCCACTTCTGCGCGATCGGGGTCTGGTCGGTGAGCTTGAGGAGCTCGCCCACCAGGGCGCCGAGCGAGCTCACCGAGCCGGTGCCCGGTGCCGCCGCCGGCTCGCCGGGGGTACCGGCCGCGACCGGGGACTTCTCGGGTGCGATCGCCAGGATCCCGCTGCCGCCGCCGCCGGGATTCGCCTTGGCGATGGCGCGGATCTCGTCCATCTTGGCGTAGCCCGCGTCACCGGGGCAGCTGGTGTTGCCCACGTCGCGGTGCGCGAAGATGATCGGCAGATCGACGGCCTCGCCCTGGGCGTACGGGGTGAACTCGGTGCCCTCGGACCACATGGTGGTCCGGCCGGTCGGGTCGAGACCCGCCTTGGCCAGGCGCCAGCCCAGGTACCTGCCGACCGAGTCGATGGTCGCCTGCGGCGGGCTGACGGTGGTGAAGTCGCCCATCATCGCGATGCCCATCGTGTTCTCGTTGAACCCGCCGGCGTGGGCGCCCTGGACGTTCCGGTCCAGCCCACCCGAACGGCCCTCGAAGATCTGGCCGTACTTGTCGACGAGCACGTTGTATCCGATGTCGCACCAGCCGAGGGTCTGGGCGTGGTACGCGTAGATGGACCGGACGATCTCGGCGGACTCGGCCTTGGTGTAGTCGTTGCTGCCCGCCGTGTGGTGCACGGTCGCACCGCCGAGCGAGTCGTCGTAGGTCGGGTCCTCGCAGCGCAGCGACTCGTCGGCGCCCCACTGTGCGCGGGTGATCACCTTCGGTCCGGAACCGCCTGCCGGAGAAGCGATATCGGTCAGCGACGTGTCCGCGGCCCCGGACCCGGGCTGGATCAGCACGGCGGTGACGGCGTCCGCGAGTTGCTGGGCGGGACCCTGGGCGCGCAGCGGGGTGCTCACCGCGGCGGGTGCGAAGGGGATCGGCGCCTTCGCGGGATCGGCCGGGGTCAGCACGTTCGGCAGCGCAGGCGCCGGGGCGGGGTCGACCGCGCCGGTGGCGGGCAGTCCGGCGAGGGCCTGCGCGGCCTTGGTCACCAGGATCTGGACCGCGGTGGTGTTACCGACGAAAACCGGTTCGGTGCCGGTCTTTCCGCCGGTCGTGCGGTCGTTCTTGCGGGAGTCGACCTGCTCGGTGGCGAACCAGGGACCCCAGGAACCGTCGGCCAGCTTGGCGCGCACCTTGGCCGCGGTCGCGCCGGCCTCGGAGGTCAGCGCGATCATGCTGAACGGGGTGTCGCGAGTGATCTCCTTGACCGCGGTACCGACCTGCTCCTCGATGCTCCCGGCGGGCGCCTGCGGCGCAGCGGGCGCGGGAGGAAGGGGCGCGGCAACGTCCGCCGGAGCCGGAGCCGGAGCCGGCTCCGACGTGGGCGGCGACGGCAGCGCGTCGAGGGGCAGCACGATCTTCTCCGGCAGCGTGATGCCGCCGGGCAGCGGGAGATTCTGGGGCAGCGCAATCTCGCTGGGAAGCGGCAGCTTCTTCAGGTCGGAGAGTCGAACATCGGGCAGGTCCAGCCCGGTGAGCTCCTTGAGTGGGATCACGATGTCGGGGAGCTTCGCCAGCGCGACCTCCGCGATCTGGGTGGGTATCGCGGACGGCGCGGAATCGGTGGTGGATCGGATGCCCGAGGTGCTGGTCACGCCCCAGACCGCGACCGGAGTCGCGATGGCCAAGGCGGCGACCGTCCCCAGGACGATCGACGGCTTCGGTCGGCGATGCGGCAAGTCGACTCCTCGTTGTGTTGTGCGCTCGGTTGCACCGCAAACACGTCGAGCGGGACGACGCGACCACGGGCGGTGTTACTGATGTGATTGAAGTGACTGGTGTTGCTAACACCGATCACTCTTGCAACACTAACCACAGTTTACCTAAGGCTCAACCTTAGCTTGAGACTCGACCGTTCTGCCCGTACTCACCACAGTGTGACAGTCCCGTGACCGGGCGTTCGGCGCCGTCGACAAGGAGATCTGACATGGCGCAGTTCCGCCGTAAGAATTTCATCCCCGGTGTTGTCGTGCGTGATCGCCGGCGGCCGCTGACGCTCCGCACCCTCGCGCTGGCGGCGACGCCCGTGCTGCTGGTCGGGGGCGCCGCGGGACTGATCCTCGCGAAGGGGTCGGCGTCCCCCGCGGTCGCCCCGGTGGTCGCGGCCGACACCCCCTACACGATGTCCGGCCACGGCCACGGCCACGGGCGCGGCATGGGCCAGTGGGGCGCGTACGGATACGCACGCGGACAGGGCTGGTCCGCCGAGCGCATCGTCGGGCACTACTACAGCGGAACGACGCTGGAAGCTCAGGCGGACAGGCGAATCGGCGTGCGGCTGCTCGGTCTCGATGGCAAGGCTCCCGCCGTGTACTCCGATGCGGGCGCCCGTGTCGCCGGTCGGGACGTTGCCCCCGGTGACGCCGTCCACCTGACCGCCACCCCCGGCGGTGCGAACGTCGTCGTCACCACCGGCTGCGACGGCGCGGTGCAGTGGCAGGGCGAGACCGACCATCCGTGGGTCGACCCGATCGACCTCGGCCCCGACCGCCCGGCAAATGAGCACCTGAAGCTGTGCGGCGGCAACGCATTCCGTGGCTCGCTGGGTGCCGCACTCGAAGGATCGGCGCCGCGGGTGGTGAATTTCGTCGACATGGAGGATTACCTCCTCGGCGTGGTACCGGCGGAGTCGAAGGCCGAGTGGGCGGACTCCGGCGGCAAGGAGGCGCTGCGCGCACAGGCGATCGCCGCCCGGTCCTACGCGTCCGCGGAGAAGCGGTACGGCTACGCCGAGACCTGCGACACCCAGGACTGCCAGGTGTACGACGGTACAAGCAAGGAGGACGCCAGGACCACCGAGGCGGTGCGGACCACCGCGGGCAAGCTCCTCGTCAGCGGAGGTCAGCCGGTTTCTGCCGAATTCTCTTCTTCCACAGGCGGCTACACCGCGGGCGGGGTGTTCTCCGCGGTCGAGGACCTCGGTGACGCCCTGTCCCCGACCCACGACTGGTCGCAGACCCTGACCGCGGGCGACATCGCCGGCGCGTTCGGTGTCGGCGAACTGCGGTCGATCAAGGTCACCTCCCGCAACAACCTCGGCGCGGACGGCGGCCGGGTCACCGGGCTCGAGGTGGTGGGTTCCAACGGAACCGTGCAGGCCACCGGCAACGACGCGCGGGTCAAACTCGGCATCAAGTCGGACTGGTTCACCATCGCCGAGGGGCTCGGCGCCCCCGCCCCCGCCGCCCCGCCCGCGGCACCGCCGGCGCCGGGCGCGGCACCCGAGGTTCCTCCGGCGCCGGTTCCGCCGAGTGAGATCGAGAAGAAGTACGCCGAATTCGGCGGCCCCGCAGGTGTTCTCGGTGCCCCGCTCGGACCGGAGATGTCCATGCCCGACGAGGCCGGCCGGTTCCGGATGTTCGAGCACGGCGCAATCGTGTGGACCTCGACCACCGGGGCCCAGGTCATCGACGCCAGCGTGCTGACGGCCAAGCTGCCCGACAGCGGTAGCGCCGGCTGACCGTGAGTCCGGGAAGGCCGGGCCCCGGATTCCGG